>CALPQA020000222.1 GCA_943325595.2 Auritidibacter sp. Marseille-P8566 | reverse complement strand
CAATACCACCCCACTCACAATTCCGTATTGCGCAGCCAAGTACGTTGCCATGATTAAAAAAGGAGCTTGTTCAAAAGGAGCATAGAATTTATTGATTGCCAAGAAACTATCCGAAGCCACAAAAGCTACTGCGCCAAAAAGGATGAAAAAACGGGAGGACACATTCCAACTAAAATAACCACGCCACGCCAAGACTAGCATTATAGAAATCGTAACAGCATAGATACTCACTGGGATTTTCAGGGTTCCTAATTTTGGCAACAGCATCGCTAACAAGCTTTGTAAATAAAGTAATATCAGTAGGAATCCAGCCCAAAAAATGAGGTTTCTCTTGTAGGCTACCGTAGTTCCAAGTTTAGAAAATAGGAAAATATAAAACACATGTGCGGTTAAAAACGAGAGTAAACCAGCAATAAAAAACAGCTCGTGTTTATTCGTAAACAGCAATAAAACATCTCCAATCCACGAAAAAGTCAAAGCCGACAATAGTAGTTTTTTGGTAGAAAATGCCTCTTGATAATAGACATACAAAAACAATAAGGGTACTAAAAATGGTTTCAAAAACCCAGTTATGGTTCCGTAATCCAATACAATAAGAAGCAAATCAACAAATGCTATAAATAGGAATCCTTTCAAAAACAGTCCTTTGTTCATAGTAAAGAATTTATGATGTTTGTAGTTCAGGCGTTGCTTTTTTAAATTCAATAAAGATAAAATATATTGTTGTCAACAATGAAAAGAGCAAATAGCCAATAACAAGATAATTACCAAAAGGAGTAAGACTATTAAACCCAAACCAGTCGCCAAACCTCAATATGATAGTAATCCCAAAAAGCAACCGTAAACTTTCCCAAAAAAGCGAAAAAGGATTGGTGTCCATTAATTCGGTGTAACTGTAAACGGTCAAGAACAGAAAGGCGCCATAAATAAATATATTGGGCATTCCAATTGTTGCAATGTTGTTGAACAAATAACTCACAAAAAGCAAGGTAATTAGTGCTTGAGCTACCGACCAATAGATCAGTTTTTTGGAGTTGGAGGAGTTGTATTTTTGAAAGGCATACACCTCTTTTATTTTTTGTACAGGATACTTTTCTTCGAAGTTTTCAGGTCTCCAGCCTGTTGGCTTAAACCAGATAGTAATTTTGTCTTTCCAAGAATCACTGCGCCAGGCATCAGAAATTAAAAGTCCTAAATGCTGAAAGTTAATCCGAATTGGATTCCATGTTTGAGCGGGTCTGGTGATACCAAATACAGCAGGAACGGTTGCTAATTCTTCTTGGAAGGTTCCAAAAAGTTTGTCCCAAAAAATAAATATTTGCGAGTGGTTTTTGTCCATGTATTCTGGATTGATAGCATGGTGTACTCTATGATGCGAGGGAGTTACGAGAATTTTCTCTAGGAAGCCTAATTTTCTGATGTACGTGGTATGATACCAAAACTGAAGAAACAATTGAATAGGAAGTGTAATCACAATTACTTTTGTGGGTACGCCAAGAAGTGCTGCCGGTAGTAATAAAAAGGTAAAAAGGTTTACAAAGCTCGACACCGATTGCCGTAAGGCACAGGCCAAATTAAATTCTTCACTACTGTGATGAATGGCGTGTTTGTTCCAAAAAAAATTGATTTGGTGCGCCAAACGATGTACCCAATACCCATATAAATCAATGGCAATAAAAGCGATAATATAGGTAAGTGCGTTGGCTTCCAAATGAAAAATTCCGACTTTTGAAAGCATCCAATCATAGGAAATAAAGGTCAAACTCAGCCCCAAAACATCTTTCACAGAATTGGTCATTCCAGAACTAATACTAGAAACACTATCCATCAAAGGAACCTTTTGGTTTAATTTAAAAAAACCATACGCCATTTCTATTAGTATCAATACTAAAAAAAGAGGCATTGCGATGATTAAGATTTTACCGTATTGTTCCATTTTATATAATTTGGTTATATGTTGAATGTTTGCTAACAATAATGCTGTTAGGACAGTTTGAAAAGTGGTTGATGATTACGTTTTTCGTCAATTATACATTTGTACGTTTTTTAACCGCAAAGAGCGCAAAGATTTACGCAAAGTTCACAAAGATTTTTTGCTGCAAATTACATGTATTATCCCGAATTTTACAATCTATTATCTCTTCGTCTATTATCTAACAACTTATAACCTATACCTACAACCTACTACTTTTTCAACCTACAACCCTTTTCAAACAATCTCCGCACTCAATCCTGCTTCCAAAAGTTGCAAGCATTGCGGTGTTAATTCTTTAATTGGGCCCGTTTTTACAGTACATTTTCCCTTATAATGAACAATAAGGGAACATTGCTCGGCTTGTTCCGCAGTGTGATTGCAAACCCGAATCAACGTGTCAATTACATGGTCAAAAGTATTGACATCATCATTATACATAACGATTTCATTATCAAAGGCAACAGTTTCTCTCGGAAGTACCTTTTCACGTATTTTTTCTTTTGTACTCATAGCTTTTGAATTTATGACCCGAGCTTAGCGAACGGACAAAGTAATTTACGACTACTAATTTACGTATTTTAAAGACACCCAATTGTTTCTTTCCAATTTTTTAACAAATGTCAATCCTTTTTCGGTGCACGAAGCATCAATAAAAGGAATGTCTTCATTGTAAAAACCACTGAGCATCAAGATGCCATTTTTATTCAAACAATCCACATAACTTTGCATGTCGTTCAATAAAATATTTCGGTTGATATTGGCAATAATAACATCGTATTTTTTATCCTTCAATAAGGCAGCATCGCCTTCATAAACAGATATTTGAGTACAATTATTACGTTCTGCATTTTCGATTGAATTCAGGTAACACCAATTATCAATATCAATGGCATCAATAGGTTTAGCACCTTTCATTTCGGCTAAAATGGCTAAAATTGCGGTACCACAACCCATGTCCAATGTCTTTTTTCCAGTTACATCAGTTTCCAGTAAATGCTGAATCATCATGTGTGTGGTTTCGTGATGTCCGGTTCCGAAACTCATTTTAGGCTCAATTATAATATCGAATTCAGCATCGGTTTTTGGATGAAAAGGTGCACGAACATGACAAATTCCGTCTACATCAATGGCTTCAAAATTCTTTTCCCATTCTTCATTCCAATTGACTTGGTCGATTTCCTCGATGGTATAAGAAACTACAAATTCTGGGGAATTCAGTATGTGTAAATCGTCTAAAATGTTCTCGTTCCAGAATTGTTTTTGGATATAAGCCACCACTCCGAAGTCGCTTTCAATGAAGCTTTCGAAAGGCAATTCACCTAATTCGGCTACTAATATTTCCGATCCAAGTTCTTTTGGTTCCACTGCAAAATGAAACCCTAAATATATGTTTGACATGTTTTTTATTTTTATTTAACCGCGAAGGTTATTTTTTTAACCACAAAAGGCATAAAGATTTAACCGCAAAGTTCGCAAAGCAAACAAAGTTAAAAGTAATTATAAATTATGAGTTTTGAATGATTGGAATTTTCGTCTTTCCATTCGACTTTTTTAATCTATTATCTATTCGTCTATTATCTACTTGTCTTTTTTAAATCGCGCTTACAATCGCTGCAAAATCTTCAGCTTTCAAAGCGGCACCACCAATTAATCCTCCGTCAACATCAGGTTTAGAGAAAATTTCTTTGGCATTATCAGGTTTTACGCTTCCTCCATAAAGAATGGAAACATCTTCGGCAATAGCGCTACCAAAAGCTTTTCTAACCGTTTCTCTGATGAATTCGTGCATTTCTTGTGCTTGTTCTGGACTTGCAGTTTCACCCGTTCCAATAGCCCAAACAGGCTCATAAGCCAAGACAATGTTTTCCCAAGAAGCCTTTTCAATGTGAAACAAACCATCTTTCAATTGGTTTTCAACGATATTAAAATGATTTCCCGATTGACGGTCTTTCAATTCTTCGCCAAAGCAAAAAATAGCGGTCATGTTGTGTTTTATAGCGGTATCGACTTTAGAAGCAATCAAGTCATCCGTTTCATGAAAATACGCACGACGCTCAGAATGTCCAAGAATTACTGCATTCACTCCGATACTTTGTAGCATGTCTGCTGAAATTTCACCAGTATAGGCACCACTTTCGGCTTGGTGCATGTTTTGTGCTGCCACTCCAATATTAGTGTATTCCAAATGATTTACTGCCGATGATAAATTTACGAAGGTAGGCGCTACAATAATTTGTACTTCTTTATCAGTTGGTAATTTATCGATTAATTCGTTCAATAAGTCTTCGGTTTCTGCTGCATTTTTATGCATCTTCCAGTTTCCTGCTACAATTTTAGTTCTCATTTGGGTGTATTTATTTAATTATGAATTATAAGTTATAGGTTATTGGTTGTAAGTTGTGTCTCATCACCTTGGATACTACTTTCGACATTTGACAAATTTACAAATGTAGGTGCCACAATAATTTGTACTTCTTTATCAGTTGGTAATTTATCGATTAATTCGTTCAATAAGTCTTCGGTTTCTTCTGCATTTTTATGCATCTTCCAGTTTCCTGCTACAATTTTAGTT
>CALPQA020000221.1 GCA_943325595.2 Auritidibacter sp. Marseille-P8566 | reverse complement strand
TTGTGGTTGTACCTGATTCGTATTTGCTTTTGCAAAAAAACCCATTAATAGGAAACCAATTGCAACTGTGTTTTTAATTTTAGTTTTCATAAACGTAATGGTAAATCGTTATTTTTTATTTATTTAATTCTAGTGCAGCCAATATAAAGGCACCAACACCAATCGAATTGTCTTCAAATTTTTTAGCATCTACATAATATTTATTGGAGCCATCTCTAAACGGAGTGCCTCCCAAACCTGCGCTGTGGCTAATTTGACTTAAATGCACTTCTCCATCTTGGTCAATTTTTACAAGGTTTTTAAGCAATCCTTCGAACGCCGAATGGGCTCTTTTTTTGTATCGATTGGGTAAATATCCTTTATTGACTCCTTTTGCATAAGCATAGGCAAACATTGCAGAGCCAGAAGCTTCTAAATAATTGCCATTTTTATTTCCAATATCCGTAATCTGATACCATAAACCTGAAGCATTTTGTTTTTTGGCAACGGCGCTGGCAATCTGATTTAGGTAGGAAACCAATTCTTTTTGTTTTGGATGATCCTTTGGAAAATAGTCCAAAACATCTACCAAAGCCATCATATACCATCCTACGGCTCTCGACCAAATGGTTGGTGAAGTTCCCGTTGCTTTATTTGCCCAAGCAATTTGCTTGCTTTCATCCCAGGCATGGAAAGGCAAACCTGTTTTTGGATCAAATGAATTTGCATGAATCAATGCGATTTGATTGGCAACATCGTCAAGGTTTTTTCCGTCTTCAAATGTAGTAGTGTATTGGGTATAAAAAGGCGTTTCCATGTACAATCCGTCCAACCACATTTGGTTTGGATATATTTTTTTATGCCAAAAACCTCCTGAAGCTGTTCTGGGTTGCCCTTCAAGTTGTTTCTTCAAAAGCTGCATGGCTTTCAAATAGCGGCTGTCCTGGGTATCTTTATACAAATCAAACAGTAATTTTCCGGGATTTACCAAATCTATATTGTAGTCTTTCAACTCATAATGCGAAATGGAACCCGTGCTATCAACAAAGGTGTCTACGTATTCCTTTATGTACGTATTGTACTTGCTTTTTTGAGTCTGTTGGTATAATTTTTGAAAAGAAAGCAACACAAAACTAGGCTTGTATTCCCATTTTGGTTTTTCAACATTGTCGATTTGGCCTGCTTTGGGATGGCGTTTCATAATAGAAAGCGCCATTCGTTCCGACCATTTTAAGGTGTCGGAAATCACTAATTCTGATTTTCTAGATGTGGTGAGCGATTGCTTCGGAATTGATTTACAACTTCCAATAACAAGCATAATAACCAGTATCGAAAAAACTTTAAGGCTTCTTTTCATTCTTTTTTTTATTTATCTAATTCAAGTGCTGCCAACATAAACGAACCTAACCCATGAGAGTTATCGGTTTTAATTTTTTCACCCATATAATACTCAAAAGAACCATCGCGATAAGGGTTTCCTCCAAGCCCGGCACTAGCGCATACTTGTGTAATGTGTATTTCGCCATTGGCATCAACTTTTATCAGTTTTGTTATTAAACCATTAAACCCTTTATTAGCAACTTTTTCAAAGTCTTTTGACAAATAGCCCTGGTTCACACCTTTTGCAATAGCGTATATCAACATTGACGAACCAGAAGCTTCCAAGTAATTTCCTTCACTAGTTTGTAAATTCGGAACTTGGTACCACAAACCCGATTCATCTTGGAACTTCGTTATTGCGGTTGCCAATTCGTTCAAATAGCCCACTAGTACTTTTTGCTTAGGGTGGTCTTTTGGAAAATAGTCCAAGGCATCAACTAACGCCATACCATACCATCCAAGGGCCCTCAACCAAATATTGGGTGCCGTTCCCGTTTGTGGATTGGCCCAAGCCATTTGCTTACTTTCATCCCAGGCGTGAAAATACAAACCTGTATTTTTATCAAAAGTATGATCGTCAAGCAACTCAAACTGAAGTGCCACATCGTTTAAATTTTTACCATTTTCAAATTGCGAAGTATACCGTGCATAAAAAGGCGCTCCCATGTACAAACCGTCCAACCACATTTGGTTTGGATAGATATTTTTGTGCCAAAAACCTCCTGACGGAGTTCTCGGATGATCTTCAAATTGCCTTCTTAAAGTCTTTAGTGCCTTTAAGTACTTCTGATTTTGCGTTTTATCGTATAAAGTAAACAGTATTTTTCCAGCATTTATAAAATCGATATTATGATCTTGAGGATTGAAATTTTGGAAAGTCCCTGCGCTGTCAATCAGGGCATCAGCATATCCTTTTGCATAATCAAAATATTTTTTGTCGCCAGTTTTAGCGTATAATTTTTGATAGGCCGTTAGGATCATCCCAATTTTATAATCCCATTTTGGCGCTTCATGATTGTCAATTTGCCACGCTTTTTCGTGCCGTTTCATTATGGACAATGCCATGCGCTCTGACCATTTTATACTTGTGGGTAGGGTTGTTTTTTGGACAGCAACATTTGCATGCGGTTGTTGGCTAACCGATTTGCAATTTACAAATACAAAAGCCACCGCCAAGCTCACAAAAATAGTAAATACATGCTTCATACCTTTAGCTTTTTTAAATTTTACAGCTTGTTTTTACGATTCAATTCGTTCAACTTTTGGTCCAAGTAAGATACAAATGCTTCTTTTGTTTTGATGCCCGCTTTTTCTTTTTCCCAAGCACCTAAAAAGTAAAATGAAATTGGTGCAACAGTTGGTTTAAAAACTAACAAATGATCGTCTTTACCTTCCACTGAATTTTCAACAGTTGCTGTTTCATAAAAAATAGCCATTCCTAAGTTATCAGAAAACATAGATTGCACACCATAAGTAGCGATATAGGCCCATTTTTTGTTGGTACTTTCTTTTTTAAGAAGTTCTAGATTGTTTAATTTTACGATGCCGGTACAAATTCCCTGAACGCTATTTGAAGGGGTAATAGTGTGTTTTACATAATATTCATCCGGAACAACAGTAAGTTTTGATATTAAATTGATTTTCTCAGTGGCTGTTTGCCAACCAAAATAATTCACAGACACGCTGGCCTGATTTTTTGCGTTTTCAATTTTTACAAAAGTAGAATCCACATTCTTAAAATGAAGTACTTCGTTGTTTACATATCTTCCAATGGAACCAATTCCCATTCCTTTACCTACCTTTAGGATATCGGAACCCCATTCGCATTTTTCATGGTAGGAAGCAAAACCATCTAAACCAATTTTTGGCAACACAATAGTGTCTGAGAATTTTCCAAATAAATCAATTGCATTGCGCCAATCTAAATACAATCGATAGGCAATATGTTTATTTTCAAAACCGGGTCCTTCAAAACGGATATCAAAAGAGTGATCGGTATGCTCAGGGGATAGTTTTAGACTTTGAACTTTGGTAAATTCTCCACCAACATATTTTTGTCCTTCCCATTTACCGCCTTGTTTAACAGAAATCTCTGCATGTACTTTGGCTTTTAGCGACACTTTTTTTTCTTGAGCTAGTGCTCCAATTTGGAATACCAATACTAGTGCGGTAATGATTCTTGATGTTTTCATTTTTAACTGTTTTTATTTTAAAATTGTGTCTAAATAATTTGTGGTGTACGTTATCATTTGTTCAAACCAAGGATGGAAAAACCAAAAGGAATGAGGAGCATTGTGTATGTATTTAACTTCAGAATAAACTCCTTGTTCCTTTAAAATAGCAATCATATCGTCTCTTCCTGCATGAAAGCGAGTCATGTCGCTATTGATGAATAAAATGGGTGGCGTATTTTTACTTGCATGAGTCAACGCAGAAGCTTGTTCCCAAGCAGTTGGCTTTTCTTCATAGGAACCATCCAGCCAAAAACCAGCTACTTTACCTTCCTCAGATTCAGGATGTTTGAATGCCAAAATTCCATCCATATCTACAATGGCTTGCACCGAAGCATTTCCGTTTAAATCCTTCTTATCTTCAAATGCTGAATTCCCATTTGTTGTCCCGATTAATGCTGCCATTTGTCCTCCCGAAGAACAGCCCAAAACGGCGACTTTATCAGGATTAGCATTGTATTTTCTCGCATTTAATTTAACAAACTTAATAGCACTTTTTACATCCAAAATCGCGGCAGGATATTTTGCTTCTGGAGCCAATCTGTACTCAATTGCAAAACAAGCATATCCTTTGGAGGCTATTGCTTGAGCCATCAAATGCATCTGGTTCTTATTACCCGATTTCCAGCCACCACCGTGAATCAATACTATAACGGGTAACAACTTTCTATCCGAAGTATAGAAAGCATCCAAGTGAAGTTCCCTAGCATCTATTTTTTTGTAAACCAAATCCTTTACAGCAACTACGTTGTCGTACTTTTGCTCTTTAACAATTTTAAGAAAGGGAAACTTCATTTTCTCTTTGTTAAAAGTGCTTTGAACAGTATACGAAGTGTCAGCGGTGAATTGGGTTTGGGAATACATCCAATTAGAAAACAAAAACAAAACCAGAATTGCGTACTTCATAATAATTTTTAAAACATAAAAATAGTAATTCTAAATTGATTTAAAAAAAGGAGCTT
>CALPQA020000220.1 GCA_943325595.2 Auritidibacter sp. Marseille-P8566 | reverse complement strand
TTATAATTGGTTCTTTCGGCTTAAGAGCACTTTTAATATCTACTGCAATTTCGCTTAGAGTTTTATCACTTACATTACCCAGAACTTTACTAAAATCTTTATATTTAGTGCTATCAATTTTATTTATTACTTCTATTAAATTATTCTGCTTAGATGAAAAATGAAGTTTTTTTAGCTTTTTAAAATCTTTATCGTTAAGCAAATTTCTTTTATTTATTGCTTCATTTATGTTCAGCGTGTCATTTCTCCAATTCGTTAATGCTGTTGAATCTAATTGTTTTTCACTCCCCATAAACCAACTTAGTAGACCGCTATTTATTTCTTTCACTTCAGGTTTATGAAGTTCTAAATCATCTTTAAATTCATACAATTTATTAAGTAATAGCGAATCACCTTCAATATAATTTGTGATTTGTTCAGAATCTATTTTTGAAAATTTAGAATCAGAAGTTCTAGAAGGGTTTAGCATGAAAAATATTGTAATTATACCAACTACTACTAAACTAATAAGTATACTCCATTTAGGAATTTTATGATACCAAAGTTCTTTAAAAATAGCTTCAAAATAACCATTATAATCATTTGATGTTTTTTCTTGCTGTTTCCATTCAATAAATTCATATCCAAACTTAGGATCACAACCAAAATTTGGTTTACTATGAACATATGTATTAATCGGTTTATTTTTAAAACTCCTTTTACCAAATTTATCATTAACGATTAATTCATATGCTTTCTCTTTCTGATAATCTATAAATTGTCTATTTTGAAGTTCAACATGTTTTGGGTTTTCATCTTTTGTGGGACAGAAAGAAAAAGTTTTCCCTTCATGTTTATTACTCACAATAGTAATATCATATAATTTATCAATATCTTCTCCAATAAATTCTAGTTCCTTACTTGTAGAAAATAAACCGCCCTGTTGATATCGAACTTCTATATTATAATCAAATACTAGTCCTTTACCATCTTTGACTAGGAATGTAACATTTTTATGTTCTTGTAGCTCTAAAATTATATTACCAATTTGATTTATAGGTATAAAGTCTATTTTGCCTGTAAAAAAACCTTTTTTTACTAAAATATCGTATCGTTTTATTAAATCTTCACCGCTAAAAGTTGTTTCATATTTATGACCTTGTATTTTCTCCGTTGGTTTAGAACCAATTCCTATGTCAGCATTTTCTATAAAATTTCCTTTTCTATCTTTTATTTCGATTGATATCGATTTAGTTTTAGGTTTAGGGGTATTAAATGCATCGTACTTAATATTAATTTGATTATTTTTTACTTCTAAGTACTTATAAATTTCAGAATCAGGATTAGATAATGTTCCCTTTGCTTGTATTGGCTCAAAACATCTTTCATCTTTTGAATAATTAATTTCTACTTGCCATTTTGCCCTAATAGAATTGTTATTTTTTCCATCTGAACGATCTTTACCATTAGCAATGATTGTAATTCCTTTACTACGGTTATAATTATTTAAGTAATAGTATTCATTTTTTAAATCAATACCTTCCAGTTCCTTACCAGAATTACTCAATATATTAAGTGGATTTTTTTGACTTCCTTTTAAATCAGTATTTATAAAAAAAACTTGTTTATACTCGATGTACTCCTCTTGAAGTGGTTTGTCAAAATATTCTCTTAATGGAACCTCATTATTGTAGTATATAAATGCTGCTTCTTTAATTCCTGAGTGAAATTCTTTGTCTTTTTGACCTTTATCTAGTTCATTATACTTTCTTAAAATGTCATTAATAAAATTCCAATCTTCTCTAATCAGATTTTTCTCTCCTCGATTTAGATAACTATTTAAAATATATTTATCTGAATATTTATTTGATAATTCGTCTAGTATACTTACTACATCTTCTCCTTTTAATGATTTATTATTATTTACAAATATAGAAAATGCAATAAAACCTACTGCATTACTTCTTTGTGTGTCTTTAACAATAATATATTTTGTAAATACACAACCCTTTTCTGTAAAAAATACAGCATGAGCAAAATTCCCTAATGAATTATCATTATTTGCGCCACTTCTTACATCTTTTGCAATTAAGTAAGCAAGTTCATCATCTGTTGTAAATAATGTACGATAACCGTCTTTAGTTGCATGAATTACTATATCCATTTCTTATTATTTATTAAATACATCCAAAATACTTTTTCCTGATGGTGTAATTCTACGCATTAAAATATCAATAATATTTTCAGCTGTTTTGGGATTAAATTCACAAATTTGTTCAAAATATACTTTGCCAAGGGAAAAAGGAGTACCTATGATTCTTTCACCATTTATACTATGTTTAATACATTTATCTCTTAATGAATTTATAAAACCTAAGTAATAATTATTACTATCATTAAGATATTCTTTTACTTGTTCCTTTTTTGTTTTATTTTCATTAGGTATTAAATCACTTTTAGTAACTACCACATATATTGCATCCGTTGTTTTACCAAAAATATTGTACTCAGGATTGTTAAAAAAAGTTGCAGCACCATTAAGATATTGTGATTGTGTATAACCATCCTGATCTTTATTATTTCCTTTGTTATAGTCTACGAAAAAGAAATGCATTTTGCGATTCTTCCCATTCAAATAGTTAATTAAAGTACTAAAAGTTTCTTCGTGTTGAATAGTTGGAAGTTTTTTTCCAGCATTTTTATAAAGAAAACATTGAAAAATTTCTCCACTCAATTCTATAAGCGAGACAGAACGAGAATTTTTTTCATGATTCTCTTTTAAAGTAAATGGTAAATATTGTGTTTTTTCTGTTGGTGTACCTGTCGGTAGAATTGATATGTTTTCAGAAAAAAGATTTTGTAATTGCAACATATAGTTGTAACCTGGTCCTTGAGCTATTTCTAATAATCCTTTTTTGTTTGCTGTGCTTAAAACTGCCGATAGAGCAGTAGTTTTACCAGAACCTCTAATGCCCCAGAAATAAACTTCTGTAAATCCATCAGGAATTGACTGAGGGGTTTTTCCTAATTCAAAATCTGGAGCTGAATCATTCTTAATCAATTTGTCAATTATTTCTGCACAAATTCCTTTTTCTAATAGTAAGTTATGTGTAAGAAATCCATCATTTAAAAAATCTCTAATAGTATCAGCTGAAAAATTATTAGGTTCTCTAATAATATCATTTAATATCTTTTCTTTTTCCTTTTCTTTTTTAATACGTTCTTCTTCTAGCTTAGATTTTATGTTTCTTGCGTCTAAAACATGTTTCCCATTTGGATAACTGTTAATGTATTCTGAAAAACTATTTTCAGTATAATTTTCGCAACATATGTTCCAAGCATTGTCATCTTCCTGTTCTATATTTTTTTGTAAACTAGTTATAGCCTTTCTTTTTGTTGCATCTAATTCTCCTGTATCTCTTAATTCATCAAGAGTTACTATCCCTTGATTAATAAAATCAAAAAGTTGCTCTGCAGAGAAATCATCTATGTTGCTAAATATATCGTTTTTGTCCATTTTCTTATTTGATTTATAATTTATAATACTATCTCATATTCAGCAGTTGTTAACGCACCGGTACTGCGTGAGTCCCGTTTTGTTATAAACCATGACAAAAGCATCAGTAAGTAACTAAAAAAAGCTAACACAATTGAGAATGGAGAAGGTCTACCTATTGTTGTAAAGTAATTTTTCACATTATTAGGGTGTGGTTTATCAGGGCTAAATTTAGGATAACTTTCATTTTTTCCTTTCTTTTCAGAAAATTTTACAAGTTGATTTAGACTATTTGCTGTGTTGTTTTCTATATTATTAATAACATCAACTAGACTTATAGGTTCCCAATTTACAACACTATTTTGTGCATTAGTTAACCAAGTAGAATCATTAGTTTTGATTTGGTTAAAGTTTTGAGGAAGTAATATATAATTAATTTTATCTATTTGGTTCTTTCTTTGTATTGGAAGAGAAACACTAACACTTCTACTTATTCCAAATTTTTCTAATTCCTTTGGTTGACTATCTATATTAAGTATTGCAACATCTATTTTACTACTATATATTCCAATTCTAGTTGTAACATAATTCTCATATTCCAAATAAATATTTTGAGCTTGAGCTATGTTTTCACTAAGTTTTTTTTGAATTGTTGGTTTTTGAGCACTAACTACAAAATAATGAGAAAAGGGATAATAAGTAAAACTAGCTGTTAATACAGAAAATAAAACCAATAAAACTATTTCCCAAATAAATCGGCTTTTGAAATTACGTTTTGTTTGTTTCAGCAATTTAGCGCCAAGTGAAGTTCCTATTAATAATAGGGTAATAATTACAGCCACAGCGATACTTTTTCCTTTATCGCCCAATGTATAAAAGTTGGCTCCTAGAAAGCAAAAATACCCAAATGTAAGTGCTGCTAATAGATTAATTACAACTGCTAATGAAAATTTTATTTGTTTTAAATCCATATTTTTAAATGTTTGTTTTTTATTTACTATTCCTAATTTCTTTTAATTCTCTATCTATTCTATCTAATTCTTTTTGTAATTTTTCTCGCTGTTGTATTAACGAATTTGTCTGATCGTTGATTGGAGCATTTGGAGAAGTTGGATTGCCTAAAGTAAAAGAACAAATATGTAAAGACTTA
>CALPQA020000219.1 GCA_943325595.2 Auritidibacter sp. Marseille-P8566 | reverse complement strand
TTCCTGTAATTAGTACCAATTACAGAAATAAAATACTCGGAATTTACGGGTTTGTGAGCGACCAATCGCCAAAAATAACTTCCGTTTTTCATTGGAATACATTCATGGGAATTGAAGTCCCTGTTCATACTGGCGCTGAGATGCTTGCCAAAAAATATGACATGAATGTTATTTTCCTAAGAACCAAAAAAGTAAAACGAGGCTTCTATGAAGCTTCTTTCGAAGTGTTGTCTGAAAATGCAAAAGAGGTTCCTAATTATGAAATCACCGATCAGTTTCTAAAACGTGTGGAACAGCAAATTTACGAGCAACCCGAATACTATTTGTGGTCGCACAAACGCTGGAAACACAGACGAGAGGAGTGATTAATTATAAATTATGAATTATGGAGCCGTTAGCTGTTAGCTATTAGCTGTTAGCTGTTAGCTATTAGCTGTTTGCTGTTAGCTATAAAAACCATTTCGAAACAATCTCTTTTTCTAACGATTGGGATTTGAGGTGCACAAATTCATTGCTTTTCTTATCGTATTGATAATCCACTTTCCAAGTTTCGTGATTGGCAGCCAATTCTTTGATGCTGTTGCAAACAAATAAAACCTCTTCAGTAGTCGTTGTAGGATGAAAAGACATTCTTATCCAACCTGGTTTCAAAATCAAGTCGCCTGAATCTATTTGGCACACCAAATGATGCGAGGTTTCTTCATTTACATTTAGTAAATAATGCCCATAAGTCCCGGCACAACTGCAACCACCACGCGTTTGAATTCCAAATTTATCGTTCAGCAATTTTACCCCTAAGTTAAAATGCAAGTCGTCTATATAAAAAGAAATCACCCCTAACCTATCTTGATGTTGCGCTGCCAGAATTTTGATATTGGGCGTATTTCCCAATTCTTCAAAAACAGTTTTCACTATTTCATGTTCGCGGTTCAGGATATTATCAATACCCATTTCCTCTTTCAGTTGGATGGCAAAAGCCGTTTTTATCACCTGCAAAAAACCAGGAGTTCCACCATCTTCACGGTCTTCAATATTATCAATGTATTTGTGTTCGCCCCAAGGATTTGTCCAACTTACGGTACCACCACCCGGATTATCGGGAACCATATTGGTATACAACTTACTATTAAAAATCAATATCCCCGAAGTTCCAGGACCTCCAAGAAATTTATGAGGCGAAAAGAAAATAGCATCCAAGTAGCTTTCAGCATCCTCGGGATGCATGTTTATGGCTACATACGGACCCGAACAAGCGAAATCTACAAAGCAAAGTCCTTTGTTTTGGTGCATTAATTTGGCCACTTCGTGGTACGGCGTTTTAATTCCCGTAACATTAGAGCAGGAAGTAATCGAGGCAATCTTTATAGTTTTATGTTGGTATTTTTCTAATAAAATTTGAAGGTTTTCAAGGCAAAAAAGACCTTCCGAATCGGCGGGAATTACCACTACATCGGCAATGGTTTCTAGCCATGAGGTTTGGTTCGAATGGTGTTCCATGTGCGAAATAAAAACAATTGGTCTCATTTCGTCTGGAATGGCGGTAAACGCTCGCAAATTCTCTGGAATTCGAAGTCCTAAAATGCGTTGAAACTTATTTACAACACCCGTCATACCCGTGCCATCGGCAATCAAAACATCCAAATCATTGGCGTTTACATGCTTCTTAATTACGTGTCGCGCTTGGTGATACGCCATGGTCATTGCCGTTCCAGAAACCGTAGTCTCCGTATGGGTATTGGCAACAAACGGCCCCAAATCGTTCATCAATTTCTCCTCAATTGGGCGGTACAATCTTCCACTCGCGGTCCAATCGGTATAAATGATTTTTTTAGTACCAAAAGGCGAAACAAACTCTTGTTGAATACCAATAATCTGATCTCGAAACGGTTTAAAATAGGACTCTAAAGGAGTTGGCATCTGTAAATATATTAAAGTTCAAATATACAATTATTTTTTATTTGGGCGTGCCCTCGTTTAGGTCATTGCGTGGTACGAGGCAAATTACAGTAAACTCGGTCGGGCTGTACGCTACAATCTCTGCTCCACTTCGTTCCACAGAGGATTTCCACTGCCATCCCTCACGCGAACTCCAGATAAATTAGATTTTAGATTTAAGACTTCTTAGATTTCTTAGCCACCGATTTCTTCAACACCATCAACTATCAACTATCAACTATCAACCAACAAAATCCTGTACTGTCAATCTGAATTTATTTCAGATTCTATTCTCATTTTCAATCAGATGCTGAAACAAGTTCAGCATGACAAGAACTGCATGCGATACAAACTTATATTTATCCACTAACACATTCCCGTTCAGTCACCCTTTCCTTTGAAAAGGTATGGGGATAGGATTTTTTGCCACAGATTAAACGGATTTTTTAAATAACCAAATTAACGCATAAACAAATAACCGAATAAACAAATACCCAAAGCTACATTCCCTATCTTTATAAAAATTTAACGCCATGAAATGGGAATCCAAATTAATAAAGCACAACGGAATAGCTAGAATAGCTGTAGTATTTGAAAAAAATGCCGAGTTAATAGCTCGGATAAAAACTGTTAAAGGCTCAAGGTGGAGTCAGTCATTAGGCGTTTGGCACGTTCCTGATAGCGAGGAAAACCGGGTTCGGTTTAAACTCAAACTACAGTCTCACTCTATTCCTTCTATCGAAGGGATTGCTCAAATAGAAAAATTTAAACAATACTTGCGCTCGAAACGGTATAGCGAAAGCACCATCAATACTTATAGCGAGGCTTTAAAATCACTTTTGGTGTTTTATAGAGAAAAACCAATTGCAGACATAACCAATCAAGATGTGATTGTTTATAATGATGAATATATTTTGAAAAAAAATCTTTCGGCTTCTTATCAGAATCAAACCATCAATGCTATTAAGTTATTCTTTAAAATCATTCATAATTCAAAAATAGTTCTAGAAGAATTACACCGTCCCAAGAATGCAAAAAAGTTACCAAATGTTTTGAGTAAAGAAGAAACATTAAAGCTTATAGATGTTACAACCAATTTAAAACACAAAACATTGTTAGCTTTAATTTACTCGTCGGGTCTTCGAATCAGTGAAGCAATCAACATGAAAATTACCGATATAGATAGCCAGCGGATGCTTATTCATGTTAAAAATGCAAAAGGAAAAAAAGACAGATATACCTTGTTATCGACTAAAGTTTTAGGATTACTCAAAGAATATTATACGATTTATAGACCGGTAGTATTTTTATTTGAAGGACAATTCGGTAATCAATACAGTAGCAGAAGTGCACAATCGGTGTTGCATCAATCAGCAAAAAAAGCAGGAATAACTAAACAGATTAGTTTGCATACGCTTCGCCATAGTTTTGCCACGCATTTGCTAGAAAGCGGAACAGATTTGCGCTATATTCAAGACCTCTTGGGACACAGTAGCCCCAAAACAACAATGATCTATACGCACGTGAGCAGCACTTCTTTAAGAAAAATAATTAATCCTTTTGATATGTAAGATTTTTAGTTAACTTTACGATGTATAAAATAAGAAATTATACGCATAAAAAAAATCAAAAACATGCGTATAACATGCCGATTTGAAATAAAAACCAGCAATCTTATGCGTATATAAGCTAGTTATGGGCTAGTTAAAAAAAAAACGACGAAATTAGAAAATCAAAAAGTGATAGATATTAAAAATTGGAAAATCGATATTGGGAAACTTGAAAACTATCAAAAAAATGGTTGGAATGATGATAAATTTTTCGAAACTGAAAATCAAAAATATGCAATCTACATTTATAACATTAATGAATGGAAAATGTGTTCATATAATGCAGAATTTGCTATATATTCAGATAGAAACAATAATGAACCCCTAATAAATTTTAAATATAATACGATTGATTTTAATTTTAAAACCTGTTTTGAATATGCTGAACTTTCTGACTGTATAATTTTAAAAAAACAATTTTATCAAAAAGAAATTAATAAACTTAGTTATCCATTTCTTCTCATAAAACCATCTGAAAAAAAGTTTGCTTTTATTGAATGGGATTTTACATCAGTATATTTTAAACTTGTTGAAGTTGAAAAAAACATTTTGCAATTGAAATTTGAATTTCAAAACGAAGTCGAAAGATTAAAACTTGAGAATAGAGAAAATGAAATCTTTGAAATTGAAAATTTGGAATGGTTTGAAATAGATAATTTGCTAAACTCTTCTGAATTATATTCAAAATTAGTGGTGAAATAACCAGCCCATAACAGCCACTACAACGGATTTGGGCAATTGGCTTAATGGAGAGTTTGTTTTGTATTTGGAGTATTTGGCAAATCCGAAAATAGGGCTTAATTTAGTCCCAAACCCGCTTTAGTGCCAGAACGTTATAAGCCATTTTAAAAAACTGCATGAGAAGAAAATATACTAAAATATTGATAATTGTAATAGTACTTTCACTCTTACTATTATTTCTTTTTGATTCGCCAGCAGAAAATTTTAAAGAAGCCAACCTAAAACTTTCTGGCGGTGAAAAAGTTCTTGTGTTAAAAGGGAAAAGATCGTTAATGAGTCATGATATTATTTCTGCGGTCAGTCGAAAAACATATGTTGATAGTGTTTACTTTAAAATTCC
>CALPQA020000218.1 GCA_943325595.2 Auritidibacter sp. Marseille-P8566 | reverse complement strand
TCAAACTAATGTTACAGGCGCATCAGCAGGAACCGGAAATACAATTAATCAATTACTGTCTACAGTTGGAAATACTTCTGGCGAAGCGGTATATGCAATTACGCCAAGTGTCAATGGTTGTCCAGGAGCAACAATTTTGGTTTCAATAAAAGTAAATCCAATTCCAACCTTAACAATAAATCCAGCAATGGGGCAATCAATTTGTTCGGGTACAACTACTGCTATCTCATTATCTAGTTCTGTTATTGGTACTAATTTTAATTGGACAGAAACATCAAATAATACCGTTGGGTCTTCATCAGATACAGGAACACAAATAGCACAAACGTTGACATCTTTAACTTCGGCTTTGGGTACTGTAACGTATTCTATTATACCCAATTCTAACGGTTGTATTGGCGCATCAGGTTCGGTTACTGTTACAGTGAAACCAATTCCAGATGTAACTTCGGCTTCTGTTTTGGGAGAAACAATTTGTTCTGGTGATACGGTTACAATCAATTTAAATCCAAGCCTATTAGGAACAACTTTATCTTGGACTGTTTTACAGAATGGTGTATCAGGAGGAGCAAACGGTTCGGGAACTTCAATTATTGCCACATTAGAAACTACAGAAAATAGTTTAGGAAATGCATTTTATACTGTTATACCAACTCTTAATTTGTGCATTGGACAATCAATACGTATTCCCGTAACAGTAAATCCATTGCCATTACCAGAATTGAAATCAGGTATAATTTGTGTCGATGTTAATGGAGTTGCTTATCGAACGTATACATTGGATTCGGGTTTAAATGCTATTGATTATAGTTTTCAATGGTTTATTGATGGAGTAGCACAAACAACTGGAAGTAATACTTTTGAAGCCCTAATAGCAGGTAATTATACGGTAATAGCAACAAATAGTGTAACAGGTTGTATTTCTTCGATGGTGTCTGCAACTGTTACTGCATCTAATCCAGCAACAAGTTTTACTGCTACAGTTTCCTCACTTTATTTCAGTGATAATGCTACCATAACGACTTCTGCAATTGGAGGAAATGGAACTTATCAATATTCGTTGGATTATGGTCCTTTTCAGACATCACCAGTTTTTGAAGATGTTACTCCAGGGGAACATGTTATTTCTATAAATGATACTAACGGATGTACAAATTTACTTCCTATTACACTGAATACAATAGGTTATCCAACCTATTTCACTCCAAACGGAGATGGATTTCATGATTATTGGAATATTATTGGATTAGAAAATCAGCCTACCGCAAAGGTGTATATCTTTGATAGATATGGAAAATTAATCAAACAAATTAGCACTAAAAGCTTAGGTTGGGACGGAACCTATAACGGAAATCCATTACCGGCTTCTGATTATTGGTTTACAATAGATTATTTGGAGCCAGATGCAAAAACATTCAAAGCTCACTTTTCATTGAAGCGATAGTTAACTAATTATAAATTATGAATTATGAATTATGAATTTGCTGAATTTAAATTCAATTTTTGACTTGTTTTAAAATCAGTGAATCTGTGGCTATTTTTGTTTTTCGATATTAAAATATTCGACTCATTTTTTCTTAACCGCAAAGAGCGCAAAGTTTTACGCAAAGTTCTCGAAGTTAATTAATTATGAATTATAAGTTATGAGTTTGCAGAATTTTAGATTTTTCATTCGACTTTAAGTCTTTAGAGCTTCGACTTTTGACACATTACTAATCCTCCTCAGTTGCTTCAAAATCAACTTTTACTTCTTCGTCAGCGTTTCCATTGATTTCAAAAAAACTGAAAATAGAACCTCCGTAGCTTTTTTTGAATGAAAAATGAATCATGTGATCGAGTTTGGTGTATTTTGAATGTTCAATAACCATCATTCCATCTTCTCGAAGTAATTCTTGTTTGAAAACTAAAGTCACTATATTTTCGAATATTTTTTGGTCCAAAGCATACGGTGGATCGGCAAAAATAATATCGTAGGAATTCGTGTTTTTTTCTAGGAATTTAAATACATCGCTTCGCATTGCTGCAATATTGAAATCATATTCCTCAGCAATTTGTTTAATGAATTTCACGCAACCAAAATCCGCATCAACAGACGTAATGTTATCACTTCCACGGGAAGCAAATTCGAAACTGATATTGCCAGTTCCTGAAAATAAATCTAGAACTTTTAAGCCTTCAAAACTAAAATGATTGTTCAAGACATTGAAGAGCGCTTCTTTGCTCATGTCGGTTGTAGGGCGTACGGGTAAGTTTTTTGGTGGAAAAATGCGTCTTCCTTTGAATTTGCCTGAAATTATTCTCACGATTGGAACAGTATAAAATGCTTTAGATTTTGTGCAGTTGAAAAATCATTGTGTTTTTGCAATTCGGAAACATCCAACAATGAAATGTTTCTAATGTATTTGTATGCCATTTGATACAAATCCGATTCTTCCGAAATGTCACCCAAAATAAATAATTTATAATATTCGGGATTTAAATTCAATTGTTCGGAAGTGAAAAGTAAATAGTAAATAAAATCTTCTTTGGTCGAAAAATCAAACGAATTAAACAAGAGTAATTTCTGATTCTGAACAATTATGATTTCAAATTTGGTAGTAGAAAAGTGAACAAAAACTTGCTTCTCATCAACATTTTTTGATAAATCTAATAATTTTGAAACCAAAATACTGTTCACGTGTTTGTAATTAAACGTCGTAAATTGATCTAACAAATAGTTGTTAATATTAACGTAAGGAATATAAACATGGTTCATTTCATAACTTGCAATTTCATCAAATGCGAAGAAATCGGTTTCAAAAACCTTTGTATTGTATTGTAAATAACTTCCTAAAAACTCCTCATCAAATAAAGCTTTCGGAACAAAAGTGTCCAAATTATTTTCATGAATTACTACTACTTCATCATAAGAATCTTTCAATTCAGGAAAATCAGAAAAGGCTTTCCAATAATAATCTTCAACTTTAGAAGCTGGAGGATAGGCTGAAAAAGCAATCTCTTTTACCAATAAAATGGATTGCTGCAAGGTGTCAAAAACACAAAACGAAAACCCATCCAAGCGTACTTGAAGTGTAAGTTTTTTGTATTTTTTATCCGTAATATTTGCGTTTCCCGACATAGATTGGTTCTGATAAACGCAAACTTACAATTTTTTTAAATGACTATAATTTTTAGAGTACATAAAATTAGCAATCTCCCAAAAAACTTTACGTACTTTGCGATAAATATCTAATTATGAATTCGAGTCCATTTTACACTCTTTTGAGAAGGAAATTTCCGTTTACTCCCACGATTAAGCAGGATATTTTCTTTCAACAAATTGCGGAATTCATTACCAATGAAGATAATAATGAAATTTTTGTATTAAAAGGATATGCGGGAACTGGAAAAACAACCGTGATTTCGACTATTGTGAATAACTTGATCGAAATCAATAAAAAGTATGTTTTGCTTGCGCCAACGGGGCGTGCTGCCAAAGTTATTGCTAATTATTCTCAGAAACCTGCTTTTACAATTCACAAAAAAATATATTTTCCCAAGAAAGGTGCGGGAGGAGGCGTGAGTTTTACATTGCAACAAAACAAACACAAAAACACCTTTTTTATAGTTGATGAGGCCTCGATGATTTCGGACACGAATTCCGAAAGTAAAATGTATGAAAACGGCTCATTATTAGACGATTTGATTTCGTACATTTATTCGGGAACCAATTGCAAAATGATATTATTGGGAGATACTGCGCAGTTGCCGCCCGTAAATTTAGATATTTCGCCTGCTTTGAATACGGATACTTTGGGAATGCATTACAACAAAGAAATCAAGCATATTGAGTTGGATGAGGTAATGCGTCAAGAAGAAAACTCGGGGATTTTGTTTAATGCTACCGAACTCCGGGAAGTTTTGAAAGATACTTTTTTTGATAGTTTCAAATTCCAATTACGAGGGTTCAAAGATATTGTTCGTTTAACTGATGGTTATGACATCCAAGACGCAATTAATTCGGCCTACAGCAATTATAGTATTGAAGATACCGCTTTTATTGTGCGTTCTAATAAACGAGCGAACCAATACAACGAGCAAATTAGAACCAAAATATTAGACAAGGAAAGTGAGTTGTCCACAGGCGATTTTTTGATGGTTGTAAAAAACAATTACTTCTGGCTAAAAGATTCGGATGAGGCTGGTTTTATTGCCAATGGTGATATTATTGAAGTCTTAGAAATTTTTAATATTCAAGAATTATACGGATTTAAATTTGCGAAAGTCAAAATCAGAATGGTCGATTATCCCAATCAAATTCCATTGGAAACCGTTTTGTTGATGGACACCATTACTAGCGAATCACCTTCATTAACCTATGAAGAATCCAACAGATTGTACCAAGAAGTAATGAAAGATTATGAAGGAGAAACGAAATATAAAATGTTTCAAAAGGTCAAAGAAAACGAGTATTTCAATGCCTTGCAAGTCAAGTTTTCGTATGCCATAACCTGTCATAAATCGCAAGGAGGGCAATGGAACACCGTGTTTATAGAGCAACCGTATTTGCCAAACGGCATCGATAGAGATTATATCCGATGGTTGTATACCGCAATTACAAGAGCAAAAGATAAGTTGTATTTGATA
>CALPQA020000217.1 GCA_943325595.2 Auritidibacter sp. Marseille-P8566 | reverse complement strand
TTCTCCATTATTTGGATTTGGAAAAATGGAAAACGAGGTACTAGTAAAAGTTTCCTCCGAAAGTGCATTAGGTTCAAAGTGAGCAATAAAAATGTTGTATGCATTCAATGCATTGTAATTAACTAAATCAAATACTTGTTTGTTAGGTTGTAAACCGTTTGGAGTTGTTATTTGTGTTGTGCTTTGGGTTGAACCTACAATATAGAACTGACTTTCATTATTATGTGGATGAAAGCGAACATTTTGTTCATTTAATTCCCCACCATAATAAGTGCCCCAAGATTTTGTGTTTTGGTCAGTAAATTTGCAAAAATAGGCGTCACTACTATTTTCATTATTTACTGTTGTTAAAAAACCATCAGAAGTAGCGATATTAGATGGAATATTTGTACTACCATAGTTGTAAAATGAGTTTTCGTTTTTTACCGTTTTTACTGAACTATTAATAGCTATGAGAGAACCACCATTTACATTATAATTCCCATTATAGGTTCCCCAATTTCGTGTGCTATCTTGATTGAATTTAGCTATAAAGTTTGAAGAGCCATTACTATTTGATTGATAAGTTCCTAAAGTTGCCACTTCTTCATTGTTATAATTTGGAGAAATACCAGCGATGAAAATCTTATCAAAGTTTAAATCTAAACTATTATTTATTGAAATTCCTTCGCCTTGGCTACCACCATAATAGGTACTCCAAATTCGTTGACCATTACTGTCAAACTTAGATAAAAATAATTCAACACAATTTTCAGGTAATGGTTTAAAAGTATTAGGCGTTCCATAATATGTATTATAAGAATGATTTGGAGGACAATCGTTAGTTTTACCAGTAGTAAATATTCCAAATGAAGAAGCTTTTAAATCCCAAATAGTATTTATTCCATAATATGTTGTCCAAATACGATTGCCATTTAAATCGAATTTTGAAATTTGATTAGGACTTATAGTTTCTTGAAATACATTTGGTGTTGCCATATCAGGACTGAAAATTTTACTTGAAATATAAATAGAATTAACACCATCAAATGAGATTTTCCCGCTATTAATAGCGAAGTCAATGCCGCTTCCTCCGAAATAAGTACTCCAAACAATTGCTCCAGTGGAAGAGAATTTTGAAATAAAATTGTCTCCACCACCAATCAGGTTTTCTTGAAAACTACTTGTAGTTGCAATATTAGAATTGCTTAATGTTTCCCCAATAATATATAGATTATCATTATTGTCTAAGTCAATTGATTCGATTCTATCACTACTAAAACCACCGAAAAACGTGCCCCAAACAATGTTTCCTTGGGGATTGAATTTAACGATAAATCCATCGTAATCGCCACCACCATAATTTTGTTGATGTGATGAACTATTTGTAAATAAAGTTAAATTTGTTAAATCCGCACCATAAATTGAACCCACAATATAGAGATTTCCACTACTATCTACTTTACTGTCGGAAAATTCAAACCGCTCATCACCAAAATAGGTTCCCCAACTGCGCTGAAAATTGAATTGCGCATTTGCGAAAGTTGAAATAAACACAATGAAAAATAGAGTAAAAAACTTTAAAAGCTTCATAGTTAATTGTTTTTATTTCTAAAAGCTAATGTACTAATTTAAAGTTAATGGTAGATTTAAATTTTTGTTTGCTAATTGAGTTTTTTTTTAATCTACAAAAAAATACCGCCATCAATTAGTAATTTATTACTTGAAGGCAGTACTATTTCCTATGTGCTTTTTAAAACTATTTTCCTGATTTCTCAATTGCAATTGCTTCAACAATATATGCTAAAAGTAACTTTTCATCAATTTCATCTTTAGAAGTAAACCGCCATTGTCGTAACGATTTTGTAATTCCTTCTTGAGCATTCATTAAAACAGCACTTTCGTCTTTTAGCAATACTCCTTTGTAAAACCAAATTGCAAAATAATTCTTAAAGCCTACAATTCCGATAACATTTTTTCCATTGTAAGTAAAAACGGGACCGCCCCATTTTACAGTGGCTACAAGTTCTGTTTTGGAAATTAGGGCAGTGAGTATTTCCAATTCAGTTGCCCAAGCATTCACTTTGTTCCAAGTATGGACTGGTTTTTTATCGGATTCCAAAACTATTTTTTTCCTTTTTCTTTGCTAAAATCGGTGGAGGCAGTTAATTCTGCAATTTTGATAATTACATCGGTAGCCTTTTGCATACTTTCAACAGGAACGTATTCGTATTTTCCATGAAAATTGTGACCTCCAGCAAAAATATTCGGACACGGCAATCCCATATAAGACAATTGAGATCCATCAGTTCCCCCACGAATAGGCTTGATTAATGGCTTAATTCCCAATTCCCGCATCGCTTTTTCAGCAATATCAACGATATATTTTACAGGCATAACCTTTTCCTTCATATTGAAATATTGGTCTTTTACCTCTGCGGTGCAAATGTCTGCTCCAAATTGTTTGGCGAATTTTTTGTTTATTTTTTTTGCAATAGCGTGTATAATTTCTTTACGCTTTTTGAATTTGCTTGCGCTGTGATCTCGAATGATAAGTTCTAATACGGTTTCTTCAATGCTTCCATTCAAGTGATGAACATGGAAAAATCCTTCATAACCTTTTGTTTCTTGTGGTGTTTCTCCTTTTGGCAATTCGTTGATAAAATCATTGGCAATCAACATCGAATTAATCATTTTTCCCTTTGCATATCCTGGGTGAACGCTTTTTCCTTTAAAAGTTATTTTGGCTCCCGCAGCATTGAAATTTTCATATTCTAATTCTCCAATCTGACTTCCATCCATGGTATAAGCCCATTCGGCACCAAATTTTGCTACGTCAAATTTATGAGCGCCACGACCAATTTCTTCGTCTGGCGTAAATCCAACTCTAATTTTTCCGTGTTTGATATCAGGATTTTTCACTAAGAATTCCATTGCCGTAACAATTTCTGTAATTCCCGCTTTGTCATCTGCGCCAAGCAAAGTCAAACCATCAGTTGTAATTAAGGTTTGCCCTTTGTACAACAATAAATCCTTGAAATAATTTGGAGATAAAACGATATTTTGTTCTTTATTTAGAACAATATCACCTCCATCATAATTGGTAATTATTTGCGGATTTACATTTGCTCCCGTAAAATCAGGCGTAGTATCAAAATGCGAAACAAACCCAATTGTTGGAACTTCATGCGCTACATTACTTGGCAAAGTAGCCATTATATAGGCATTTTCGTCGATTGTAACCTTTTCTAAACCGATTGCTTTTAATTCGGCTACTAATTTATTTGCCAAAACCCATTGCTTTTCAGTGCTAGGAGTGGTATTTGAATTTGGATCTGACTCAGTATCTATAATTACATAACTAATGAAACGGTCTATAATATGTTGCATAAAATATCTTTTTAATGAGTCGCAAATATACAGATTATTTGGGAATACATTTAAAGACGATAGCCAAAATCAGACTTATTATTTTCAGCTTTTGGAACTGTTTTAACGCGTCGGATTCATTTGATAGAGTGAAGGCTGGAAGAAATGTTTGACTTTAGAAATAATTTGATTTTGTGTCATTGCCCCCGATTTTTCTACTAATTTGACTTTATTTGTGAGGATAGTTTTGTCCTCCATTATTTTGTCTACCAATTTCAATTTGGTTTCTGAAGGACCAAAAATATACAGTTCATCGGCACTTTTTACTTGAGCTGCAACGTCTTTAAGAAAGTGATTGAGTTCTGTTTTTCTTCTTTCCTCAAATTTCCGTTCACTACTACTGTGATGAACTCCCGAAAACGTGCCTTTATTCCCTTCATTTGTATGGTAAATTCTATTTTCAACATCCGATTCAATTTCTGTAACTTTTGCTTTTGAACCATCAAGAGTAACAATAATTGCTTTTGAAATATCAATCCAGATTCCTATTTGTTTTTTCATTATTTCTATATTTTAGTTTGTTTAAAATTATTTTTGGTTGGTTCATTTTATCCGTTTTTCAAAAAGGGTTCTTCATAAAATTGGGTTTCAATTTGAAATAATTCCTCTGCTTTTTCGAAAGTATTTTCATAAGTTAACCGCGCCATTAAATAACTTACAGTTGATTCGGCTCCTTGATTCAAATTGACATTGGTATCTTCTAATCCATCAAAACAGCCACCCGTGCAGGGATTGTAAATAATCTGATTCAAATGATTGTTTCCTAAAAACCAATTCATTGCATTTTTCATTTTATGTTTGTAGCGCTCTTCTTCAAAAACTGAGTAAAATTTGCTTAAAGCAAGAATTGTATAGGAAACATCTATGGGTTGTTCGCCCCCAATTTCAGGATTATTGGATGCCAATTCCGCTGGATTTGCTCCTTTGTGCAACCACGTTTTATTTGAGATTACTCGAATTCCATTTTCGTTAAATGTCAATTTCAATAGAAAATCGAATGATGATTTTGCAATTTCTTTATATACAATATCTCCAGTTGCTAGCCACGCACACAACAATGCCTCTGATAAAATGCTGTTGGCATACGTAAGATAACTTTCAAACCAATGCCATTCTGCGTCCGATTCGTGGCGGTACATTTGTATCAAACGGTTTGCCAATTCCTTGATTAATTCAATATCTTGGTTTGATTTTGTTCTCTTTGAACGGTAATACAATCCTTT
>CALPQA020000216.1 GCA_943325595.2 Auritidibacter sp. Marseille-P8566 | reverse complement strand
TGAACACAAACAAAATCGGTAAAATATCAAAGTTACAGATACTAAAATTTGCACTCAATACACCGCGAATTTTTAAACCTTTAGAAGCCACACTTAAAATACCGTAAAAAAAACACCAAAAAACCGTAAAATCACTCAATTGTAAAAGTATAAAATTGCAACTAGGAATTAGAATGACATTATTCTAATTAATTGTATTGCTACCTTTTATACTTTGCTCTAATGAAAAAAAAACTATTGCTTCTCCTTTTCCTACCCTTTTGGGCATTGGGGCAAACTGCAACGGAGAATTATGTAAAAACCACTACTTACAAAGGTGCGGGAGCAACTTTACCACAAATTCAAGTATCGTATTTTGATGGCTTGGGTCGTCCTATTCAACAAGTGGCTGTGGGACAATCGGCAACGGGGAAAAACATCGTGACGCCCATAGAGTACGATGCCTTTGGTCGTCAAGTGAAAGACTATATGCCCTACAGTTCGGGGGTTAGTGACTTAGAAATTGTTTCCAATCCGATTACCGATTTGATTAATTTCTACCAAACTGATGCTTATCAGAATACGTTAAATCCGTATTCCGAGAAACGATTGGAAGCGTCTCCATTAAACCGTATTTTAGAACAAGCCGCACCCGGCAACGATTGGAGTTTGAACAATTCCGAAAAACACACCGTTCGATTCGATTACCAAACCAATACCGTTGCCGATGCCGTAAAACTTTTTAGTGTGACAAGTACTTGGAACGCTAAAAAAGGATTGTACGACATTCCAACGAGTTTAACTCCCGCCAATTATCAGCCATCCCAACTCTATAAAACCATTACTAAAGATGAAAACTGGGTGTCGGGACTGGCCAATACTTCCGAAGAATTCAAAGACAAAGAAGGACACATTGTGTTAAAACGTACCTATGGAAAAGTAGGCACTGGAAATGCATTAGAAAAACACGATACGTATTACATTTACGACCAATACGGTAATTTGACTTTTGTACTGCCACCATTGGTGGATACCAATTTAGCGATAGCAACCAATGTTTTAAACGGTTTGTGTTTCCAATACAAATACGATTCTCGCAACCGATTGGTTGAAAAAAAACTACCCGGAAAGCAGTGGGAATTTATCATTTATGACAAACTGGATCGTGTGGTCGCTACTGGCCCTGCTTTTTCCCCATTTGTCGACCAGCAAATCCTAACTCCCACACCCATTGGTTGGTTAATTACCAAATACGACTGTTTTAATCGCCCAGTTTATACCGGTTGGACAATGGCTTCCAGTATTGATAACACTCAAAGAAATTCCTTTCAAACTACTTTAAATAGTCGGACTAATTTTAGTGAAACTAAAACGACTTCGGGAACCATTGATGGGATTCCAGTTTATTACACTAATTCTATTTCAGTAATACCAGGAACTTTTAAATTACTTACGGTTTCTTATTATGATGATTATGATTATCCCAACTCACCAACTATTCCAAACAGCGTAGTAGATGAGCAGCAATTAGTGTATTACAACAACAGCAACCACAAACCAAAAAGTTTACCTACAGGCAGTTGGGAGAGAGTATTGCAAAACCAATCCGATAGCAACGCACAACGTTCCTACACGCTTTACGACAACAAAGCCCGACCGGTGAAAAGCAGTACCGCTAACTATTTAGGAGATTATACTGATATAGAAAGTAAAATCGATTTCTCGGGTAAAACGCTACAAACCATAACCCGACACAAGAGAGCTAACATTGATAGCGAAATTCGAACCGATGAAGTTTTTACCTACAGCAACCAAGACCGATTGCTCACCCACACCCACCAAATCAACGGTGGCGAAATACAACTTTTGGCCGCCAATACCTACAATGAAATGGGACAACTCATTTCGAAAAATGTGGGCGGAACCGCCGTGAACGGAAGCATCGGGTTGCAAAAAGTAGATTATACTTACAACATTAGAGGTTGGCTTACGGGAATTAATGACACCAAAGATTTACAAGACAGCGCCACGACCCAACCCGATTTATTTGCCTTTAAAATTAATTACAACACGCTCGATAACAACCAACCGGACGTGAAAAAAATGTACAACGGCAACATTGCCGAGACCCGTTGGCGAACCGATTTTGACAACCTGACTCGAAGTTACGGCTATACGTATGACGAGTTGAACCGATTGACCAACGCCCAATACGTGCGACCAAGTAGCCCAAGTTTTCCGAATCCTGCTGATGTGGTCAATACCTTTAATGAGAAATTGAGTTACGACAAAAACGGCAACATAAAAACGTTAGTTAGAAATGGTGGAATGGAAAGCCAAACCACCGTTCCGGTGATGGACAATTTAGTGTATGGCTACGATGCTAACGACAAAAACAAACTCATCAAAGTGACGGATGCAACGGCCAATACCGACGGTTTTAACGACGGTGCCGATACCACGCTGGAATACGGCTACGACGCCAATGGTAATATGATTCGAGACGATAACAAAGGGATTTCAAGTATTATTTACAACCATTTAAACTTGCCTACTAAAATTGTATTTAATAACGATAGTACTACAAAAATTGAATATCTTTACACTGCAACCGGAAAAAAAACAGCCAAAACCGTGAACAACGCCTCAAAAACCCCAGTTATTTATACTGTTGATTATTTAGACGGTTTCCAATATGAAAGTGGGAAATTGCTTTTTTTTCCTACTGCGGAAGGTTACGTAAAAAATACCGTTGGAGCTAGTAAACCTTTTGATTATGTATTTAATTATACCGATCATTTAGGAAACATTCGGTTAAGTTACGGCGTAAACCCAGCTACAGGACTTCTCAAAAAAATGGAAGAAAACAATTATTATCCATTTGGGTTGAAACACTTGAATTACAACAGTACTACTTCGCAACCCAATTATAAATATAAATACAACGGTAAAGAACTACAAGATGAACTAGGTTTAAACTGGTATGACTACCAAGCCCGAAACTACGACCCAGCTATTGGAAGATGGATGAACATTGATCCATTAACAGAAAAAATGCGTAAATACTCTCCTTATACTTACGCTTGGGATAATCCTATAATATTTGTTGATTATGACGGTATGTTCGCTACGCCTCCTACTGATTTTTATAATTTAAAAGGTCAGCAAGTTAAACACGTAGAAGATGGTAAAACAGATAAAAAATTAGTTTTAACCACTAGTAAAAAAGAAGCTGACGTAGACAAAGCTATAGCTAAAGGAGAAGTTGTTGCAGTTCCATCAAATGAAGTAATTTCTAAAATGGATGAAGCATATAGTAATACAGAAAAAAGCGGTAAAGAAAACGGTTTTGTTGTAGCAACTGACGGTACAACTTCCGCGATGAAAGAGGGTAAAACAGCAAGTGTTAGATTAGGTTCAAGCTATAATGAATTAGAAGATGCAGGAAAAACAAGTTCTTATGATGTTCATACACACCCGAATGGTGTTGATGCAAATGGAGAAATTGTAGATGTTGGAGCACCTAGCCCATCAGGAGCTACTGGAGATGTTGGAAGTTATGGCAAAGATGGTCCTAATGATAGCCCAAGTGTAGTTCTAGGTTATGAAGTAACAAAAACTACCACTACATCTCAAATAGGAGGAACTACTCGAACTGATACAAATATTACTAAACAGGTTGGCTTTTACAATGGTAGTGGTCAAGTAGGTAAACCAGTAGATTACAAAGACCTCAAGAAAGCCACTAATAAAATTAATAATCCATAAAATTAAAATGAAAAAGTATTTAATTAGATTATTAGGGCTATTATTATTTTTAGGTTGTTCAACAAGCAAGAACTCTAACATTAATAAAGATTTATTTGTGAAATTTACAAATAGTAATAAAACAAATATTAAAAAAGACGATGAAGTTATTAAAGATAAAGGTTTTACAATACAAATACCTAATTCTTTAATCACACAAGAAAACAGTATTAGTTATTATTTTTTACAAAACTTAAAATTTAAAAATGAACAAAGAATAATAACATTGTATATTCCTGATAAAAAATATATACTAAATAAAAAGATAAGTACTTACTCCAGCGTTGAATTTATAAATCTATTAAAAGAGTTAAATATACTTCAAGAGTTAAAAGAAGTTAAGTTTATGAAAAATAGATATTTTAATATAACATTGTTAGAAGATAATTTTTTTGTAATGTATCTCAACGTTCAAGAAAAAAAGATAGATGATTTTAATTACTCAATAAATAGTATAAATTTAGAATAACTATAATACTTAAGACATAAAAAACCGAGCAATTGCTTAAATAATCCTGTATTTTTTATTGAAACCAGATCGCGCGGATTTATCCCCACAACGATAGCGCGGATTTGCAAGCCCGATGGCGCGGATATGTCTTCAAAACGATAGCGCGAATTTGCAACCCGATCGCGCGGATTTATCCCCACAACGATAGCGCGGATTTGCAATCCGTGCCCACAAAGAGTTTAAACGAAAAACAAACTATAACACCCGAAAACCACAACCCAGCCGATATTATTGATACGTTTAATGAGAAATTGAGTTACGACAAAAACGGCAACATAAAAACGTTAGTTAGAAATGGTGGAATGGAAAGCCAAACCACCGTTCCGGTGATGGACAATTT
>CALPQA020000215.1 GCA_943325595.2 Auritidibacter sp. Marseille-P8566 | reverse complement strand
TTATATTTGATTTTTGAGTTCTAATCTATTTATTTTGCCATTAGCATTCAATGAAAAAGTTTCTTTTTTTATCCATTTTGTAGGCATCATATATTTGGGTAAAGTAAGCACCAATTCTTTTCTCGCCTCGGTATTTGTTATATCGGCAATATAAAATACCACAATTTCTTTTTTTAAATCATCATATAAAACACAGGCATTTTGAATCCCATTGATTCCTAAAATAGCGGTTTCTATTTCTCCTAATTCAATTCTATATCCCCTATGTTTAATTTGAGTATCTTTTCTACCCATAAATAAATATTCACCCAACTCATTTTCACATACTATATCTCCAGTTTTATAGATAATATCTGGATATAAATCATGAAGTGGATTTTGCACGAAGGATAATTTTGTTTTCTCAAAATCATTATAATATCCATACGCTAAAGAAGTTCCCCGAACACAAAGCTCTCCCATTTGTCCCTTTTCAACTAGTTTTCCTTCTTCTGTAATAACTAAAGTTTGTGTGTTTTTACAATTTTTCCCTATCGGTAAAGGTTCATCATCATTAAATTCTCTGTCAACAATATAATAGGTACAAATCACTGTTATTTCTGTAGGACCATACAGATTTGAATAAAGTGCATTGGGATATTTTTTTCGCCAATAATTCAAATGTTTATTAGACATTACTTCGCCAGCAAATAATATTTTATCCAATTTTTTAGGTAAGATTGACGAAAAAACATCAAAATTAGAAATGCTATTTAATACCGCTGGAACCCAAAACACAAAATTTATATCTTTCTCATTTATGTATTCAATTAATTTAATTGGAAACATAAATCGGTCCTCAGGAATAATATTAAGTGTGGCACCCTTCATAATCATTGCATAAATATCTAAAGTAGATATGTCAAAATAAAAAGGCGCCTGATTACCTATACAATCTTCGTGCGTAATATCATATGTTTTAATAGACCATTCGAGATAGTCAATTACGCCTCTATGAGAAATTAAAACCCCTTTTGGTGTTCCTGTAGAACCAGATGTGAAAATTGAATATATTGGATCTAAATCTATTATGGAATCTAAATTTTTCAATAATAAATCAACATCATTCTTTGAAATATTTAATGCTACTATTTCTTCAATTGTAATTAAATCTCCTTGAAAACCAATTTCAATTAACTTTGATTTATTCTCTTGGTTTGTAATTATACATTCCGAATCTAATGTGCCTAAAATTTTTGATATTCTTTCTAGAGGTGATTTAACATCCAATGGCACATAAAAATTACCTGTTTTGAATATCCCAATAAAGGAGGTTACAGACCATCTGCTTTTAGGCAAGAAAACTGGAATTGGTTTTTTAGTTGCCTTTACTACCTTACTTATTGAAACGGCGATTTTATTCGAAAAATCATCAAGTTCTTTAAAAGTTGTTTTTCCTTGATTGTCATCAATAGCAACTTTATCAGAAAAAACACTTTTAGTTTCATTAAAATATTCAAAAAGATTGCACTTCATAATTAATTATTACCATCAAAAGCTTTTGCAGAAACTGAATTTTCTGCTGTAATACCTTCTCGTTTAAAAACTTTACTAACTGTCAAAAATATAATTTTAAGATCCAATAAGAAATCCAAATGATCTACATACCACACATCGTATTCAAATTTTTGAGCCCAACTAATTGAATTACGACCGTTAACTTGTCCCCATCCTGTAATTCCAGGTTTTACATTATGCCGCTTTTTTTGAATTTCACTGTATAATGCTAAGTATTCGGGTAGTAAAGGCCTTGGGCCTATTAAACTCATATCGCCTTTCAAAACATTAATGAGTTGTGGCAATTCATCCAAAGAAGTTGTTCGAACAAATTTTCCTAAAACAGTTAATCTAGATGCATCGAGAAGCAAGTTTCCTTCTTCATCCTTTTTATCATTCATTGTCTTGAATTTTATAATAGTAAATATTTTACCATTTTTACCCGGACGCAACTGTAAAAAAAAGGGTTTTCCGTTATTAGCAAAATATAAAAACAAAGTCACTAAGGCTAAAACTGGAAATGCAATTATTAATATTAAAAGAGACACAAAAAAGTCTATTAATGGTTTTATATAACTTTTGTACATCTAATTATTATTTTTAAGAGGTATTAAACTCACTAAAAAAAACTGAAAGGCTTTTTTTGTACTTCGCATCAAACTAAAATTATATCGAAACAATACATATACTCTTGTGAAATAATTTTTAGTATACCATTTGTAAATTTGAGCTTCCTTAGAATTTAAAGGCAATAAATTAATAAAACCTTTTGCATGGTGATAGTACCAACCGTTTGCAATAAGTTTTAATCGTTCTTTAATGGCAAATATTGAAAGTGTGTTTAATTGACCATGAATATTTGTTTCGTGAATTCTGTATAAAATGAAGGCTCTATTATCAATTGCAACTTTATAATTGCTAGTTCTGGCTAAAAAATATATAAACCAATCATGAGAAAAAAACTTCCAGTATAAATTATCCGTGTTTTTTATAATTTCTTTTAACTTTAATCCAAATTTTAAACTCAAAACATAAGTACAACCAGCGCTACCACCTTCGAATAAATAATCATATTTTTTTTGAGAAAATGCTTTGTTAACAATTGATTTCTGATTCGATTTTTCTTGCCAAAGTAGTAGATTTGACATGTACAAATCTGCTTCTTGTGTATCTAAAATTATACCTGCCTCTTTAAGTTTATTTGGTAGCCAAATATCGTCTTGGTCAGCAAATGCAATATAATTGTATTTCTGAAAACAAATATCTTCTATTTGTTGTAAAGCCTGAAAAAAGTTATTGGCAGAACTTCCAGTTGGTATTTCATTTTGTATTATTTGAATTCGTTCTGATGAATATAATGAAGAAATTAATTCGACAGTTCCATCACTACTTCCATCATCAAATATTTTTAGATCAATGTATACACCTTCTTGACTTAAAATAGAATCAATTTGTTGTTTAATGTATTTTACCCCATTGAAAGAAGCTAGAATAATTAATATATTCATAAATAATGAGTTTCATAATACGTATAAATAAAGTAAGGTAATAAAACTAAAATTACATTATTTAATATTTGTGTTAGCGATTTAATTTCATACTTACTTTCAAAGTTGGTCAAAAAAATTGCCAAAATCACATAGGGTGAATACCTAAATCCAATTATAGGGTTAATAAAAAACGTAATATAATAAATCAATAAAGTGGTAATTACTATTGGATGTAATACTTGTCTTCTAAAAAAAATCCATGATAAAATGAATAAACCAGAAATAAAACCAAAATATATTTGATGAAAAAAGCCTTTTTGTTTTGTGTCTTCTAAATAAGTGTCAATTTTATTAAGAGGAGATTCTAGCGCATCTATATTTTCAAAAATTGGTAAAAATTTTAAAATAAGTAATGCTAAAAAAAATAGTAATCCCATAACCATATACTTATAGTAATTCTTTTCTTTATGAAAAAGCAAAAGTAAAAGTGGTAATGAACTCAAATGCATAAAAGGAGTAATAATTGTTGATTTGTATTTTATTGCCCTATAACTGTAGTAAAAAAAATAAGAATATATAATGTAAACTGGGGCATTTCTTATAACTACAAAGCTAAATAGAAAAAAATAAAAAGCAAATATTGTAATTTTTTTCCATAATTCTAAATCATCTCTAAAAGCCAGCCAAACAAAGAAATACATACATAAAACCCAATTAAACCAAAAAATACAAACTAGAATTATGCTTTTATCAACTAAAAATAATTCAAAAAATTTATACAATAAAAACAAATAGGGTTCTGAAACCAAAAATGATGTTAAGCCCGATGAATTATCGAAGTTATAAAATTCAAAATATCCAATATAATCTTTACTGGAAGAGGGATCTATTAAGATTCTTAAAATAATTGATGTAAAAATAAAAAAGAAACCAAAAATGAATTTATTGCCTAGCTTTTTATAGTTTTTACACAAAAAATAATAGTTGAAAAACAACAGTATTATTAAACTTATTACTATATTCATTATATAAATAACAAAATAACAATTAGACTTAAGTGAACAAATATTCTACTGGTTGTCAATAACTTAAGTTCTTCATGACCCTTTCCTTTATCAATGGCTGTCATTATTTTCGGATCAATTAATAAAACCAAAATTAAAACACCTATCATATTGATTATTTGACTATAAGATGTTAATGTTAAGGCTTTTGTAGGATAATAAAAGGTTAAATAAAATAAAAACGTTGTGCTAAATGAAAATAAAAAACCTGACATATAGGTTATAAGAAAGAAAAAATATTTCTGTGGTTTTTTCTGCTGTTCATTTTCAATTTCTTCGCTAATTTTTATATTCTCAAAATTTATTTTTTTAGATTTTCCAAAGAATATATTCAACAATACTATAACTTTTTTTGAAATTTTTAATGAGAAATTCTTTGAAAATAAAGGCAATATAAAAAGTATTACAAAAAAATGACACATTAATGTAGTTTGCCATACTAAAGTCATATCCTTTACAGTTTCTGTATAATAAGCCATTATTGGTGCATAAATCAACACGAATGCTCTTGCTGAATATTGAAAAATGTTTATTAAAGAAAAAATGTATCTTAAATTTTTACTGTCATGAATAT
>CALPQA020000214.1 GCA_943325595.2 Auritidibacter sp. Marseille-P8566 | reverse complement strand
TTCAAAAATATAAATTACAATATTGCCTATTCTTATTTCAAATTAAAAGAATACGAGCAAGCAGGAAATTTTTTCCAAGCTCAAATTGATGCTGTAAAAGACGATAAAATCAGATTGAACGATTCTTATTTGCGTTTGGGTGACAGCCGTTTTGTATCTGCAAAATATTGGCCAGCAATGGATGCGTATAATAAAGCGATTGATTTGAAAAGTATCGATGCAGATTATGCGGCTTTTCAAAAAGCAATCAGCTACGGATTTGTATCTAAAAATGATAAGAAAATTGAGGATTTGAATAAGTTAATTGCAACGTATTCAAAATCGCAATACCGTGACGATGCTTTGTTTGAATTGGGAAATACCTATGTTACTGAAAAGAAATCGGATTTGGCAATTAAAACGTATGACCAATTGATAAGCGAATTTAAAAATGGTTCCTATGCTTCAAAGGCAATTTTGCGACAAGGATTAATTTATTACAATTCCGAAAAAGACGAATTGGCGATTGGTAAATTTAAGAAAGTGGCTGCAGAATATCCTAAAACACCCGAAGCTTTAGAGGCCGTATCAACCGCCAGAATTATTTATGTAGATAACGGAAAAGTAGATGAATATGCGACTTGGGTGCGCACTTTGGATTTTGTTTCTGTGTCTGATGCGGAATTAGACAACGACACGTATGAAGCTGCCGAAAAACAATATTTACAAAACAATACCAAACAATCTATTTCGGCATTTAGCGGTTATGTTTCAAAATTCCCTAATGGAAATCATGCATTGAACGCCAATTTCTATTTGGCACAATCGTATTTTGCTGATGGATTAGAATCGAATTCGGTTGCTAATTATGACTATGTAATTTCGAAACCAAGAAATGAATTTACGGAGCAAGCCTTGGCAAGATTGGCTCAAATTCATACTAAATCAAATGACTTTGAGAAGTTGATTCCAATATTAAAACGTTTGGAAACTGAAGCTGATTTTCCTCAGAACATCACTTTTGCGCAAGCCAATCTGATGAAAACGTATTACGAACAAAAGGATTATGTGAACGCCGTAGTGTATGCGGATAAGGTTTTGAATAATCCAAAAACAGACGATAAAGTAAAAAGTGATGCGCAAATTATAGTGGCTCGTTCTGCGATAAATTCTAATGATGAACCTAAAGCGCGTCAGGCTTACGCCAAATTATTGACACTTGCAAAAGGAGAATTGGCTGCAGAAGCCCTGTATTACGATGCATATTTCAAAAATAAAGATGGAAAATTTGAAGCTTCCAACACCGTAGTTCAAAAATTAACTAAGGATTATTCGGGCTATAAATATTTTGGAGCAAAAGGATTGGTCGTAATGGCGAAAAACTTCTACGGATTGAAAGACAGTTTTCAAGCAACGTATATTTTGGACAGTGTTATTAAGAATTTCACTTCATTTCCAGATGTTATAGAAGAAGCACAAAAGGAATTGGATAGTATTAAAACCGAAGAAGCTAAGACGAATTCGTCGATTACAAATTAGAATTAGAAGTAATTGATAAATCGTCACAATATTTTGCGAATAAAATATAAGAATTTCAAAAAAGCAACAATGTCATTTCAAAATACATTAAACAAATAATTTATGTCAAATAACCCCCTACTTACCTGTCTATTATCTATTATTCTTCTTTTTATTTCTCAAATTTTGCTAGCACAAAAGAAAGATGAGAACATTGGAACCGAAGTTGTAAACGTGGTTAAGCCCTATACACCAACAATTTCAGATGCATTTAAAGTAAAGGAAACTCCTACTTTGGAGGATGAGGACAATACCAAAAAGGAAGTGATTAAATACTCGATTTTTTCATTTCCGGTGGCTTCTACTTTTACGCCTTCAAAAGGAAGAGCTGCAAATGTGGACAAATCAGAAACGGAGAAATTATTTAAAAATTACCTGACTGTGGGTTTAGGAAATTATACTACGCTAAATGCGGAACTTTTCGTGACAGAAAGCTTAAGCGATACCGAATATGTAGGAGGGATGTTGCGTCATCTTTCGTCTCAAGGCGGAATAAAAGGCGTTGCATTAGACGATAAATTTTATACGACTTCTTTGGATTTAACGTACGGAAATCAACTCAAAGATTTTAGTTGGAATGCAGATTTAGGATATCAAAACCAAGTGTATAATTGGTATGGCTTGCCTGAGAATTTCTCTCCAACTTTAATTGATGGAATCAATCCACAACATACTTTTCATAATTTTTATGCTGGAGCAAAATTCAGTTTAAACGATAGTTTTTTCAAGGAAGGAAGCTTGAAATACAATCGTTTTTGGGACGCGCGGGGTTCATCGGAAAATAGATTTTACGTAAAACCATCTTTTGAATTTGATGTATTGGGTGAAAAAATAAAAACCAATTTTATAGTTGATTATTTAGGGGGAAGTTTCAAAAAAGACCTTTTTTCGACGAATGCTCTAAAATACGGATACACCAATTTCGGAATTCATCCTAGTGTTGTAATCAATAAAAATGATTGGTCTGTAAATTTGGGAGCAGCTATTTTTTATAGTATTGATAAAGAAAACAGTAAAAATAAATTGTTCGTTTATCCGCAAATAAATGCTTCCTTGAAAGTCGTTGGCGATTATATGATTTTCTACACAGGTGCCGAAGGAAGTTTGGAGCAAAACTCCTATCGTGATTTTACAAATGAAAATCCATATATTTCACCAACATTGGCAATTGCTCCGACTGATAAGCAATTTGATATTTTTGCGGGTTTGAAAGGGAAATTAGCAAGTTCAGTGAGTTATAATATTCGAGGTTCTTTTCAAAATGAGAAAAATAAAGCGTTATTCAAAAGCAATAATTTCACTGAAAATAGTGCTAATGAAGATTATGAATTCGGAAATTCTTTAGGGGTTGTCTATGATGATATGAAAACGGTACGCTTTTTTGGAGAATTAAATGCTGATTTTTCTAAGAAAGTATCTTTCGGAATAAATGGAACTTTTAGCAGTTATTCAACTCAAAATCAAGAAGAAGCTTGGAATTTACCTGCGGTAAAATTAGGTTCTAATTTGAATGTAATTATTACTAAAAAATGGTACGCTGGTGCCAATGTGTTCTTCGTTGGTGAAAGAAAAGATTTGCAAGTAAATACCGATATTTTGACATTAGTTGCGCCAAGTCCAATAACACTTTCTAGTTATTTTGATGCTAATTTACACTTTGGATACAAACACAGCGAGCGCTTAACAGGATTTTTGAAATTGAATAATATTGGAAATCAAGCCTATCAAAAATGGATGAATTATCCCGTTCAAGGATTTCAAGTGATTTTAGGGGCAAGTTATAAGTTTGATTTTTAATTTTTTTTACCACAAAAGACACAAAAGAGAAATTCAATATAAATAAAGAATTTTTTATCAGTTTTGAATTTCCCTTATGTTACTTTTGCATTTAACTTTGTGCCTTTTGTGGTTAATTTTTCATTATGACTTTCAAACAAAAAATCCATCAGTATTACACCCAACAAGTCCAAGACAAAATAGATGTTTTTCGGGACATGATTTCGGCATTGACCGAAGATTCTAAGAATGATGCCAAAGGTTCTGCGGGAGACAAACACGAAACCGCTTTGTCGATGATGCATTTAGAACAGGAAAAACTCAATTACAAACTCAAAGAAGTTTTAGACCAAAAAACAGTTTTAGATAAAATGGATTCATCTTCATTACACACTACAATTGCTTTGGGAAGTTTGGTTCAAGCCAATGGAATCTATCTTTATGTGAGTTTGGCGCTCACAAAAATCAACATCGACCAAGTAAATGTAATTGCTTTATCGCCACAATCTCCGTTGGGAACTAAACTAATGGGAAATAAAGTGGGTTTTGAATTTGAAATTAATAACGCAAACTACCGCATCGAAAGCATTTCATAATCTCAATTTTTACAGTTTATAACTTCAAATATAGTTTTTCAACCCTTTTAATTTCATATTTACATAAAAATACAATTTTAAGTTTTAAATTATAACTAAATATTTACATTGTGTTTTAATACGAAATCATTATCCTCAAATTTGCCACATCAAATAAGAAATGACAATTCAGAGATTGTCGCAAAATTAAAGTAGTATGTGTGGAATTTTAGCTATTATTGGAAAAGGAAAAGATGAAGAGTTAGTAAAAGAACTTTCAAAAAGAATGTCACATCGCGGACCAGATGAAAGTGATTTGCATGTAACAGAAAACGGACATATTTTAAGTCACGAACGCTTGTCGATTATCGATTTGCATTCAGGTAGACAACCAATTCAAGGAACAAAAACGGCTTGGATGGTTCACAATGGAGAAGTTTACAATCACCAAGAATTGCGTGATGGAATTTTGAAACACCATACTTTCAGAACCAAATCAGATTCAGAAGTTATCGTTCATTTGTATGAAGAATTTGGATATGATTTTTGTAATATGTTGGACGGAGATTGGTCATTTGTAATTGTTGATGGTGACGATTATATCGCAGGGCGTGATCCAATGGGTGTGAAACCTTTGTATTATGGTTTGGACGAAAGAGGTCGTACTTATTTTTCATCTGAAATGAAACCAATTGCCGATCAATGCAAAACGTTTTCAACATTTCCCCCAGGGCATTACTACACAGAAAAAACAGGATT
>CALPQA020000213.1 GCA_943325595.2 Auritidibacter sp. Marseille-P8566 | reverse complement strand
GGTTCTGGTTTTTCCTCACTTGCAGCAGCCTGTTATTTGTCACAAAAAGGACATCATGTAACTGTATTTGAAAAAAATTCAAGCATTGGCGGAAGAGCCCGTCAGCTAAAAAAAGAGGGTTTTACATTTGATATGGGACCAAGCTGGTATTGGATGCCCGACGTTTTCGAACGTTTTTTTGGGGATTTTAATAAAAAACCTTCCGACTACTACGAGTTAATAAAACTTTCTCCTGCTTACAGAGTATATTATGGTGTTGATGATTTTATTGCCATCGCTGACAATTTAGAAGAAATCATACAGACTTTTGAAGCCATCGAAAAAGGAAGTGGTGTTATTTTAGCGCAGTTTATGGCTGAGGCAAAAAGTAATTATGATATTGCCATAAAAGATTTAGTTTACCGACCTGGAGTTTCTCCACTGGAACTAATCACCAAAGAAACAGCATTAAAAGTAGGACAGTTTTTCAGCAATATCAGCAAAGATGTTCGTAAAAAATTCAAGAACGAGCGCCTTATACAAATTTTAGAATTCCCCGTGTTGTTTCTAGGTGCGAAACCATCTGATACGCCGTCATTTTATAGTTTTATGAATTACGCCGATTTTGGAATGGGCACATGGCATCCAAAAACTGGAATGTATGATGTGGTTCGCGGAATGGAAAGTTTGGCAATAGAACTGGGCGTGACATTCAAAACAAATGCAAGTATTGATAAGATAATTGTTGAAGATAAAAAAGCCGTTGCGATAGTTGTTAATGGTGAAAGATTAAATGCCGACATCATTTTGAGTGGCGCTGATTACCACCACACAGAGACATTATTAGACGAAGAACACCGAGCGTATTCTGAGAAATATTGGGCTAGCAAAACATTTGCTCCTTCTTCCCTTCTCTTTTATGTAGGTTTCAATAAAAAAATAGAAAATATTACGCACCACGCGTTATTTTTTGACGTTGATTTCAATCAGCATGCAAAAGATATTTATGACGAACCAAAATGGCCTGACAACCCTTTATTTTATGCTAATTTTCCTTCAATTACAGATGCTACGGCTGCTCCCGAAGGAATGGAAACAGGTTTCTTTTTGATTCCGTTAGCACCCGGAATTGAAGATACAGAAGCCTTGCGAGAAGTGTATTTTGACAAAATAATTGAACGTTTTGAAGTTCTAACACAGCAAAATATAAAAAATAATATTATTTTTAAAGAATCTTTCTGTAAAAACGACTTTGTAGAAGTTTACAATTCCTACAAAGGAAATGCTTATGGAATGGCAAATACTTTATTGCAAACTGCGTTTTTGAGACCAAAACTAAAAAGCAAAAAAGTTGAAAATTTATATTTTACTGGTCAATTAACCGTTCCAGGTCCTGGTGTTCCACCAGCCTTAATATCTGGAAAATTAGTTGCCGAATTAATTGAAAAAAACATTTAAATATGAAGGACCTTTTTGACAAAATATCCTTTGATTGCAGCCGAAATGTAACTAAATCATATAGTACTTCGTTTTCATCTGCTGTCAAAATGCTTGCGCCAAATATCAGACAAGATATTTATAATATTTATGGTTTTGTTCGCCTTGCTGATGAAATTGTTGACAGTTTTCACGATTACAATAAGGAAGAATTGTTTGCCTCTTTTGAAAAAGATTTAGAGTCGGCGCTGACTAACAAAATTAGTTTGAATCCTATTTTGAATGCGTTTCAGTTTACCGTTACAAAATATGAAATCCCAGAGGAACTGATTGGTGCTTTTATGAAAAGCATGAAATTAGACCTTACAAAAACCGAATATAAAACCGAATCAGAATATAAGGAATACATTTATGGATCAGCTGATGTTGTAGGTTTAATGTGTTTGAAAGTATTTGTAAAAGGAGATCATGCAAAATATGAAACACTTAAGGAGTCTGCAATGCGATTGGGTTCAGCCTTCCAAAAAGTGAATTTTCTAAGAGATTTAAAAGCCGATTACGAAGATTTAAACCGAACTTATTTTCCAAACACCGATTTGTCGAAATTGGATGAAGTTTCTAAATTGAAAATTATTGAAGAAATTGAAGCCGATTTCAAAGCGGGTTATGAAGGGCTGATTCATTTGCCAATTGAAGCAAAATTTGGCGTTTATACTGCCTATATCTATTATGAAAAGCTATTGTCTAAACTAAAGAAAACGCCTTCAGCAGAAATTAAAAGCACGCGTATTCGTGTCTCAAATTACCAGAAATACGGACTTTTTGCAAAATGTTACTTCACTTACAAATTAAATATTATTTAAATTAATCTATTATGTGGTTATATATAGTTGTCTTTTTTGCTACTTTTTTCTTTATGGAATTCATGGCGTGGTTCAGTCACAAGTATATTATGCACGGTTTTCTTTGGGTGTTGCACGAGGACCATCACAAAAAAGACCACGATTCTTGGTTTGAAAGAAACGATTTATTTTTCATTTTTTATGCCGTTGTCAGTATGGGATTTTTCTTCCTTTGGAGAAGTGGCTATTTCGACTTAGGATTGGCTATCGGAATGGGGATTTTCGCTTATGGACTTGCCTATTTTATGGTTCATGACATCTTTATTCACCAACGCTTTAAATTGTTTAGAAACGCCAATAATGTGTATTCACGTGCTGTACGAAGAGCACATAAAATGCACCACAAACACATAGGAAAAGGAGATGGAGAATGTTTCGGAATGCTTTTAGTGCCTTTCAAATATTTCAAAAGTAAATAAAAAAAGCGTTCCGAAACCGGAACGCTTTTTCATTATAACTAACCTCAACCTTTTATTTATCAAGCAATTGTTGCAAGGGTTTCAATTGTTCTAAATTAACATTTGCCTTTTGAAGTACTGACATCATTGTCATTATTCCCGTTGGATTCATGTCTTTTCCTAGAATTCTTACCACTGCAAAACCATTTTCTTTTTTATTGGCAAACAATACAAATTCTTCAATATGTTCGTCATCACCAACAAAACTTACAGAAGCTCCTTCTTTACCAGAACCAAATTTCATTAACTGCTGGTATTTCTCCTCTTTCAAAATGGCGTTTACTTTAGCACGTTCTGTTTCAAATTCATCTTTGTTTTTATCGTTTAAATTGAAAGCTAAAATATTCATTTTATCAAAGGACTTCAAAGCTGCATTTTGCTCCGCAGACAATTTTGAGGCATCAATATTCAAAATACTTGGCGATAAATCCAAGGCTATGAAATTCTTGTTTTCTGTGTTTTCAACAAAGTATTTTTGCAATGTTGGCTCATTGTTGCAACTAGAAAGTAGCAAACTTCCGATAAGGGCAAGACTATAAATGTATTTCATCTTGCTTATTTTTTACCCTTTGTTGCTTTCTTCAATTCGTCACCGCCTGGAATTCTCATTTTGTCTGTCAAAACTGAAATTTCATTTAAATCGAAATCACCTGTTAAAGACATTAAAACCGTCTGATTTCCTTTGGAACTTCCTTCCATGAACATCAATAATTCTTTGATTTGAGAATCTTTAGCTCCTGAACGAACTGAAATTTTAATGTTTTTTCCGTTGTCATTCACACGCATTAATTCTTCTAAACCTGCAGACTTCATGTATTTTTCTGAAGTCGTTTTCATTTCGGCAGAAACTCTGGTGCTATTGGTTGTGAATACTTTTAGGTTGTCTAATTTTTTGATTAGATTTAAGTACGGTTGGGCTTCTTTATCGGAAGCGTCAACTTTAACTTTGCTCATTAATTCGAACATTTTCTTGTTCACAATAATTGATGTTACATCGTCTTGTCCGTCAAATTTATCAAATGCTGCTTGTCCAAAAAAGGCCATTGGCAGTAAAGCAAAAACTACTATTATTATTGATTTTTTCATGATTTCTATTTGTTATTTTAAATTGTTTTTAAAAATTAAATCTTTTGAATTTTGATATTCGTTAATGTATTCTACACTTTCAATTCCCACATTTACGTTTTCAGACAATAATTCCAACGCCTTTTGAGTTGCTTCAAATGCGGCTTCAGGAGAATCATACGATCCTAAATCTTGCTTTTGAGTGGTTGAGTGAAAATAGGTAAAAGTGCTTACCCCAAGCAAAACTACAACAGAAGCTGCAATTGATAACCACGCTACGTTACGTTTTTTAGTTTGTAGTGGAAACTCATGCTGAAACTTTTGCTCTTTTGCTTGCGAGAAATACCCAAATAAAGGTTTGTAGTGCTCTAAATGCTGCGCAACATCTGGCGAAGAGAAGTAATTTTTCAATTCCAATTCTTCTGCACTACTCGTTTCTCCTTGAAAGTATTTTTCTAAAAGTATTTCTATTCTATTTGATTCCATAATCATGTGTTTTTAACATAAACGCTCGTATCGTTTTCCTACCTCTTGACAATGCTACTCGAATTGCCGTTTCGTTCATATCTAATATTTTCGCGATTTCTTCAAACTCATATTGTTCGATATCTCTCATTTGAATTATCATTCGCTGTTGTTCAGGCATCTGATTAATCACTTTTTCGACCCAATTCAAGCTATCGCTATCTTCTAATTTTTGTTGCAAACTTGGCTCTCTATCAGTATAATTATCATGAACCAACTTCATGTTTCCAGCTCTTTTTGACTTCAATTGATCCAAACAATAATTTTTGGTCATGGTCATTGCAAAAGCTTCTAAGCTATTATAATTG
>CALPQA020000212.1 GCA_943325595.2 Auritidibacter sp. Marseille-P8566 | reverse complement strand
TCCCGTTTTTACAACTTGTGGCTCAAATTTAAATTCGATACTGTGTTTTCCAGAAGGAATTTCCATTGCTCGTAGCGCATAATCAGCTCTGAAATACGTTGCTTTTTTACCGTCAATAAAAGCATTCCAACCGTCAGCATAATACATTTCTGAGAAAACTGCCATGCCTGAATTTGGATTGTTAGAAGTGTATTTCAAATGGTTTGGTTTGTAACTAGTCATCGTAATTGTTGACAAACTGTCTTTCACAAAAGTGGTGTTTTTCAATTGTGTTCCAAATTCTTTTTGATTTACAATAGCTCCATTTTTGGTATCTAAACTATCCAGAGCTTTCATTTCTTCATCGGGTGAATTTACAAATTTCACTTTTTGAACAAACCACGCATTTCCATTGGCATTTGGATTAGAAGTTGGAAATTCTTTTCCCTCTTTATCCGTTTGAATAATGTATTTTGTATTCAACATATTCAAAACTTCGGTATTGTTTTTTGCAATTTGGTAATCAAATAATTGCTGCATTCTTCTTGGTTTAACCGCGCTGTAACCACCAACAGATTGATGAAAATAGGAAGTTCTCGCATTGGACATATTGCCATCTACTTCAAAAACGCGATAATGAGTCGTATCTCGAAGAATTTCTAAATCGGCAGAAGTGGGCTGAAACGGAACGTCGACTTCACTTGGACTAACAAAATTTTTAGCATTCAAATAATTTTTATCAATAAAAAATAGGTCAGAAATCATTATAATTCCTACCAAAATAATCGCCGTGTTTTTAGCCAATTTGTTTTTTATAAAAAACCATAAAATTCCAAAAGAGACCAAAACTAAAAATCCAGAACGCAACAAATCTGCAGAATACAAACTTTTTCTATCTTCTTTTAAAGCATCGATAAATTCAGGACCATAATTTTGTAAAAAATAAGCATCGCTTACACCAGAAAAATTAAACTGACTTTTTATCGCCAATAAAAAGGCTAATATTCCAATAAAAACGCCTCCAGAAGTATATAATCCTTTCAATTGTTGCGTTTTTTCTTCCTTGAAAAAGGATTGTAATCCCATAATGGCAAGAACTGGAATACACAATTCCAAAACCACTTGAATAGATGAAACTGCTCTAAATTTGTTGTACATTGGAACAACATCTATAAAGAAATCGGTCAAAAAAGGTATGTTTTTTCCCCAAGAAAGCACCAATGAAACCAATGCTCCAGCCACAAAAATATATTTGATTTTGCGTTTATCCATAAATAAAGCCAACAAACTAAGAAAGAAAACTACTGCGCCAATATAGGCTGGAGCAGCAACAATAGGTTGGTCTCCCCAATAAGCGGGCATACTTGAAACGAAATCTTTTGCTTGATCTTCGGGCACACTTTTTCCAATTAGGAATTCGTACATTTTAGTATCTGTTCCGATATTTTCTCCGTTGGAACCACCAAAAATTCGAGGTGCAATCAAGTTGAAACTTTCTGCTATTCCGTAACTGTATTCAGTTATGTATTCGTGAGACATGGCGTTATCTGAAACGCTTTTGGAACCGTCTGGACTGTATGTCAATTCACTTTTGCCTCTGGTACTGTACTTTGCATATTCGGCTGTGGCCAATAGATTAGTAGCATTGGCACCAATAGCTAAAATTCCTGCTATTACAAAAACACCAAACGAATAAAATAAGGTTTTGAAATCCTTTTGTTTGGTATAATTATAAATGTAAAAACAAGTGATTATCAGAATTAAAAACAACAAATAATACGTCATTTGAGGGTGATTGGCATTCAATTCTAAAGCCGCAGCTATCATTGTGAGTAAACCACCAACAAGGAACCTGCGCTGAAATACTAGTAGAACACCAGAAACAACCAACGGCATATAAGCAATTGCATGTGCTTTTGCATTATGACCAACGCCAAGAATAATTATCAAATAAGTCGAAAAACCAAAGGCCAATGCTCCAAAGAAAGCTTTCAAAGGATCCGCTTTCAAAACTAATAATAGGACATAAAAACCTAAGAAATAAAGGAATAAATAATCGGCTGGTCGAGGTAAAAAGCGTAAAGTAGCATCTAACTTATTGATGTATTCGTGAGGATAATTGGCTCCTAACTGGTACGTTGGCATTCCACCAAAAGCAGAGTTAGTCCAATAAGGTTCTGCATTTTCAATAGCTCGGAAGTCGATTTGTTCTTTCGCCATTCCAGTATATTGAGCAATATCGGATTGGGCAATTTTCTTGCCTTGAAGAACGGGGTAAAAATATAATAGGGAAATTAAAATAAAACCAAAAACGGCAATAGCGTGTGGATAAATTCTTTCTAATCTTTTCATTTTTTATTTTTAGATGACTGTAAAAGTAAAAAATAAATTAAACAAATCTGAATTTAAAAAAGCAAATGCTACCTAGTACTAGTCTATTTCTTCAAAATCTACATATTCGCCAACTTTTTTAGTTTCACGCGGTTTTGAAGATTTTAAATTATCATTACTAACATCTTCCCTTTGGTTAGGATTTTGTTGGTTTTGGTATTGTTGCTGAAAATTTTGACCTGCTTTTTCAACTACTTTTTTCACCATTATTGGCAAAAGCAAACGCGCCAAAAATTTAAAAACATAATAGAACATTAATATGTAACAAATAGTTTCTATAAAACCCGAAAAAGATGCCGTTTCCATATTCATAAATAATTTCTGCAAAATTAATAAATCAATTTACAAATTACGCAACAATTTTGAAATATGACTCTTAAATAAATAATAAAATATGGTACATTTGGATTGAAATAATTTTTAACATACATACCATGAACTTGATTAAAAAGATCCTACCGCTATTAACTTTATTTGTTACATCAATAAATTTCGCTCAATTTACTGACGTAATCAATTCTAATCGTCCAGGGAAATCAATTGCAGCATTTTCTGTAGGAAAAACAGTCATTCAAGCTGAATTAGGTTTTTATGGGGTCAAAGAAAAACACGATATTTTAAATTATGATGCCAAAGGAGTTGGCTCTGAATTGAACCTCCGGTATGGTGCGTTTTTAGAACAACTAGAGTTCAATCTTGATTTACAATATCAAAATGACACCTACAAAAGTGCTACAGAAAATTACAGAAGAAAAGCATTTAAACAAACAACTTTGGGAGCAAAATATTTGTTTTACGACCCCAATAAAAATTACGAAGAAAAAGTAAATGTTTATAGTTGGAAAGCAAATCATAAATTCAGTTATAGAAGTTTAATTCCTGCAATAGGATTTTATGCAGGTCTAAATATAAATTTGTCTGACAATGAATTCTCTTTTGCAACCGATCCGAAAATTAGTCCAAAGGCAATGTTAATCACTCAAAATCAATTCGGAAAATTTGTTTTTGTAACCAATATCATTGCCGACAAAGTTGGAACCGATTATCCTTCTTATGGTTACATTGTAACATTAACGAGGGGATTCACTCCAAGATGGACTGGGTTTTTAGAAAATCAAGGTTTTCAAAGTGATTTTTATGCCGACAATATTATTCGGAGTGGCGCTGCTTATTTAATTAGAGAAAATATTCAAATTGATGCCAATTTCGGTATTAATTTTAAAAATACTCCAGCACTATTAAATGCAGGTATTGGCATTTCTTGGCGTTTTGATGACAATTATAGCGAAGTAATGCTTAGAAGTCCTAAAGACAAATCGGCCAAAGACAAAAAAGGGAAAGACAAAAAATCCTCGACCGCAGACAAAAGTAAAAAAAGAGTTGATGAAGTTCCATCACAAAAAGGTAAATAAACAATATAGTTTTGAAATAAACTTTACCGAATAGCAAATGAAAGTCTGCAATGAAATATAAAAAAAAGCCACTAATTTCACGAATTTTCACGAATACATTTGTGAAAATTAGTGAAATTAGTGGCTAAAATAAGCTATCAAAAGATAGTAATTAACTTTTTGTTACCCAATAATTATGATTACAATTAAAGAAGCAAGTACTAAAAAAGAACTTTCCGAATATATAAAATTCCCGTTTTCATTATATAAAAACAATGAATTTTGGGTGCCTCCAATTATTGCCGATGAATTAGAAACTTTTGACAAAACTAAAAATCCAGCCTTTGAAAATGCGGAAGCTTACTTCTATTTGGCCTATAAAAACAATGAAATTGTAGGTCGGATTTCAGCAATTATCAATTGGAGTGAGGTAAATGACCAACAAAAACGAAAAGTCCGTTTTGGATGGTTTGACGCTATTGACGATATCGAAGTCACCAAAGCGCTTCTTGAAAAAGTATACGAACTGGGGCGAAAAAACAATCTAGAATACACAGAAGGTCCAATGGGATTTTCAAATTTAGATAAAGTTGGAGTGCTAACGGAAGGTTTCGACCAACTAGGAACCATGATTACATGGTACAATCACCCCTATTATGCCACTCATTTTGAACAATTAGGTTACGTTACAGAAAAAGAGTATTTGGAAAACAAATTCCCCTTTTCAAATGTAAAATTAGAGACTTTTGACAAAGCGCAAGAGTTAATAAAAAAGCGTTACCAACTCAAATCTCTGACCTTTAAAAGGACACAAGATGTGATGCCCTATGTGGATAAGATGTTCGATTTATTCAATACTTCATATGCCAATTTATCTTCTTTTGTAGCCATTTCTGATATTCAAAAAGAATATTTC
>CALPQA020000211.1 GCA_943325595.2 Auritidibacter sp. Marseille-P8566 | reverse complement strand
TTCTTGAAAATAGATTGTACGCTTTGATTCGTTAAAACGGATATTCCCAATTTTTTTGTGGCATCTTGAAAACAGTCAATTATGGTTTGTGAAGAATTGGAAACGGGAAACATGCGTCCGTCGGCTTCAATTTTTAGTTCTACTCCATGTTTTTCAAACCATTCAATGGTATCGCCAGAGCAAAATTGGTGAAACGGACCGCGTAATTCTTTTTCGCCACGGGGATAGAATTTGACTAATTCGTTGGGTTCAAAACAGGCGTGGGTCACGTTGCATCGCCCTCCGCCAGAAATTCGCACTTTGTTGAGTACTTCGGTTCCTCGTTCTAAAATGGCAATTTTTAACTTGGGATTTTTTTCTACACTATTGATTGCTGTAAAAAATCCTGCAGCACCTCCACCAACAATAATTAGGTCGTAATTCTGATTCATACATTAATTTTTCAAAGTGCTTGACTTTGATAAAGTGCAAAGGTAGCGAAAATAAAAAAAGCACAAACCGAACTGATTTGTGCTTTTTTAGGTATTTTGAAATGCTTATTCGGCAATTAAAATTTTATATTCCCAAGGTTTGAAATTCATTTTTTGGTTTTTTGAAAAACTCACTTTTTCACCTGTCATATAATCTGTGTATTTTCCATCAAATGCAGCTGAAAATGCCGCTGTTTCTTTCGATAAATTACCAACGTAAATAACTTTTTGACCTCCTTTTGCTCTTTCAAATGCCAGAATTTTAGTATCATTAGAAGTAGAAATTCGAGTATAAGAAGCTGAATTTTTCCCGCCGTTTAAAGCGCTATTTTCGTTTTTAAGTTTGCCTAATTTTGCGCGCCATTCCCACTGTTTTCCTTTGGTTTTAGTGATTGAATCTTTTTCAAAGAATTTTAAACTTTTATCCAAACCATATTCGTCACCACTATATACCAATGGCATTCCCGGAGTTAAATAGGACAAAGCTGTCATTGTTTCTTCGGCATTTCCTAAACGACTTTTCATTGTTCCGTTCCAAGAATTTTCGTCATGATTGTCTACAAAATTCATCAAAATATCATCGGCTTCATATTTTTTGCTTTTGTCAACGATGTATTTATCCCAATCTTTAGTAGATTTTTTCCCTACTGCAATGTCATTCATGGTGTGGTGTCCGTCCCAAGCATAACACATATCGAATAAATTTATTTTCATCAGTTGAGGTTCCCAAGCCTCAGCAAGCATAAAAATGTTTTTCACTTTTCGCAATTTTGGAATTGCATCTTGCCAAAAATCCATAGGAACATTACCTGCAACATCACAACGGAAGCCATCAATATTTTCGTTTTTAATCCAATGTAGCATGTCGCCGGTCATTGCTGCACGTAGGCCTTTGTTATCATAATTCAAATCGGCTACATCCGTCCAACCCCAAGATTTTCCTGTTTCTGGGTTAATTGGGTCTACAATTTCTTCTTTTTCATTATGGGTGTAATATTCCGGATGTTGTTTTATCCAAACATGATCCCAGCCAGTGTGATTTGGAACCCAATCTAAAATTACATAAATGCCATTTTCATGGGCTGTTTTTACCATATTTCTAAAATCTTCAATGGTTCCAAATTCAGGATTTACTTTTTTGAAATCCGAAACAGCATAGTAGCTTCCTAAGTATTTTGATTGTTCTTCTTTAGGCATTTCACTTGCAAATTTGCTGTTGTCGCCACCAGTTGCTTTTCTTTTGGTTTGTGAAATTGGAAAAATTGGCATTACCCAAAGGATTTTAATTCCCAATTCTTTAAGTTGCGGAATGTCTTTTGTGAAAGCATTGAAAGTTCCTTCAGGAGAATATTGGCGAATATTTACCTCATAAAGTACCGTATTTTCTTCCATTTCAGGTTGAAAAGCGGCAATTTGTGGTGTTGAAGTTGGTTTTTCCGGACTTTCTTTTTTGCAACTAATTAGTGCCGAAAACAGTACTACTGATAAAAGTAATTTTTTCATCTTTTAAATTTTAAGTTTAATTCATCGAAGCATTGCTTCATTTTTTTGCCACAGATTCCTCAGATTTCCTCAGATTTTCTGTTTTTTATGTCCCGAAATAGTTTATTATTTTCCAAACATAAATTCTATGGGAATAGGTATTCTTTTTTGCCACGACGCTTCTGAATGGTTTTCCTCTTCAAATTTCAAATTTTTAGAATTCGTAGCATCGTATCCTTTTTCTTTTAGAATTTCGTCAACTCGATATTCATATTTTAAATAATCGGCATCCAAAGTTGCTGTTCCGTAATCAAAATAGAGTGTATGATTTTTTGAATTTGGCAATTTTTCCTTCATATAAGAAAAAAAGCTTTCAGGAATTGGATTGTTTTCAAATTCTCTAAAACCAATCCAATGCGTTGATAAACACGCGGCTTTTCCAAACACTTTTGGGTATTCGCAAATGGCATACATCGAAATTAATCCCCCCATACTTGAGCCCATAATAGCAGTATGATTTGCATCGGTGTAAACTGAAAAATTCTTGTCAATAAACGGTTTTAATTCTTCGACAATAAATTTCAAATAGTTATCAGAATTTACTGCATCAAAAGTGAAAGAATAACCAAATTTTTGTGCTTTTTCTATGACTAAATCGTGCTGTTCTTTCGTTAAATAGTTTAGTGGTTTTTTCGGAAACAAATCCATGTGGCGTAAATTAGGAATGTTCCAAATGGCAACCACAATCACATTTTCAATTTTATTTTCGCTTGATAATTTGGTAATTACGTCGTCAACCATCCATTCCTGCTTGTTCCAAGTGGTTGTGGCGTCAAAAAGCATTTGCCCGTCATGCATATAAATTACACTGTATTTCTTGCTTTTGGAATAATTTGATGGTACCCATATATCGACAGTTCTCGGCGAAATAAATTTTGTTGGAAAACTGTCGATTCTGTTTATTGTTCCTTGAAATTTTTCTGAATCAATACGTTGTTGCATCTCCATTTTGTTTTGCGCAAATGATAGTAAAGTCATAAATAAAAGTGGAATCAAAAACTTTTGCATGTTATTTCAATTCTATAATTAAAGCTGATTTTCCTTCAATTTCAATTTCGTTATTTAGGTCAATTGTTTTGCCAGATAGAATGTCATTTCCAGATTTGAAATTCTGAATATTTTCTTTGAATCGATTCGTTTTCAGAATTTGTTTTTCAGAATTGTTATTGATAACAACCATTACCGTTTCTTTTTCGTTGTATCTAAAATAAACATACACATTATTTTCAGGAATATAATGCGTCGTTTTACCCGAATGAATTACGTCTTTGGATTTTCTCCAAGTGAATAATTTAGATGAAAAATCAAAGAATTTTTGTTGTTCTGCGGTTCTTCCTTGTTTTGAAAAAGCATTGTTTAAATCGCCTTTCCAACCTCCAGGAAAATCTTTTCTAATGTCGGCATCGCCTTTTCCTTTATCGCCATTCATGCCAATTTCTGAGCCGTAATACAACTGAGGAATCCCTCTGATAGTTGCAATTAAAGTCATTGCCATTTGGTATTTCTTGAAATCATTTTTATAAATTTCATTGAAACGACCCGTGTCATGATTTTCTGCGAAAACTAATAAATTATTAGGATTTGGATACAGAAAATCATTGGTAAAATTGTCGTAAACTTGAATCATTCCTTTATCCCAAGATGCATTATCTTGATTGAAAACATTGCCAATGGCATCGTGTAACGTAAAATCCATTACACTTGGCAAATTGGAATTATAACTTTCGATAGCGCCAATTTTGCTGTCTTTTTGCCAATAGGACATTTGCGCTTGATTGTGCATCCAAACTTCTCCTACAATATTAAAATGAGGGTATTCATCTGTAATCGCTTTGGTCCATTTTGAAATTCCCTCTTTGTCATTATACGAATAGGTGTCTACTCTAAATCCATCTAAGTCCGCATATTCAATCCACCAAATAGCATTTTGAGTCAAGTAATTTAACACCAATGGATTCGATTGATTTAAATCAGGCATTGAAGGCACAAACCATCCATCCATACAGTTTTTGGTGTCGATTTTGGAAGCGTTTTTGTCAAATTGCGTCGTCATTCTATAGTTAGATTGCGAATAACCAGGAAATTGATGAATCCAATTATACGTCGGTAAATCGTTGTACACCCAATGTTTCCAGCCCCAATGATTGGTGACATAATCCATAATATTTTTCATACCGCGTTTATGCAATTCAGCACTCAATCGCACATAATCTTCGTTGGTTCCATAACGTGGATCCATTTTATAAACATCGGATTGTCCGTAACCGTGATAAGAATAACCCTCGTCATTGTCTTCACAAAGAGGTGTTGGCCAAAGTGCTGTCGCCCCAAGTTCTTTAATATAATCTAGGTTGTTGATAATTCCTTCAATATCTCCTCCATGTCTTCCACCTGGCAATGCACGATTTGATTTTTCTGAAGTGTTTTTTGAACTGTCGTTATTTGGATTTCCATTAGCAAAACGATCGGGCATGATAAGGTAAATCACATCCGAAGAATCATAGCTTTTACGATATTTAGAATTATCTCTTCTTGATTTTAGAGTATAATTTTGTGTAAATGATTTTTTGCCATTTTTGAATGTAAATACAAAATCTTGTGCCGCTACATTTTTAGTATCAATAGTTACAAAAAGGTAATTCGGGTTTTCTGTTTTTTGAATGTTTTTGATTACCAATCCACTTGAAACAGCAACTTCATTCTGAGCAATATTTTTGCCATAGAACATAATTTGAACCTCAGAAAGATTCAT
>CALPQA020000210.1 GCA_943325595.2 Auritidibacter sp. Marseille-P8566 | reverse complement strand
TTATAACTGTACGTTGTTCCGCTAAGATTATTTTCATCGGGATCGGAGCCGTCGAGAGTATATAAAATGGTTGTTCCAGGAATGGTTGAGGTTAATGTTAAATTAAAACCAGCAGTTAAAAAAGCACTATTTTGAGAGAATGTTGGCGGTGTCAAAAGTTCGGCAAAGCCCGAAGTTGCATTGATTGCATTTGGTGTAGTAGTTTGAAAAAACACAAACGGTCCCGAACCGTTAGGCAATCTTCCATAAGAAATATCAGATTGCATAGGAATTGATGGCACTGTGTCCACTGTTGTTCCGGTAGGATTTGTTAATAAAACAGTATTTCCAGCAGGCGATAATTTAAAATTGGTGTGCAAAGGACTTCCTGCAACGGTTCGGTTTTTATCAGATGCCCAAATCAATAAATATTCTCCCGGCGCCATTGAAATACTTGGGAAAGTCCATTTAAATAGAATGGTGGCATCATCTGAAAGCCCATAACCCGATAAATTTACGGCGGATGTACCGTTATTGTATACTTCAATCCAATCTTGATAGGAACCATCCTCGTCAGTATTTGTGTATGAATTTGAAGATAATATTTCATTAATTACAATGTTTTGGCTAAAAGCGTAATTTGTAATTGCAAAAAGAAACAAAAGGGTAAATAAATTTTTCATCATCAGTTAATGTATTGATTAATAATTAGATGAAAATTATGACAAAAACGCAGAAGGTTTTTTTTTAGTCGGTATCTAACCTTTTTTACCTTTAAAAAGCAGTTTTTTTTTGAGAACAAGAACGCATTTGAATTTACTTTTTATTTTTTTTGGTTTTTTTCTACATAAGCGGTAGAATATTTATCAATATTTGTAGTACGTTATCATTTATTAAAGTAATTTTAATAGATTTACATATTATTACAAATAGCTATTTTTCTTAAATATATTAACGGATAAAAATAAATGTCAATAATAGTAGTAACAGGAGGAGCAGGATTTGTAGGCTCAACCCTTTGTATAAAATTAAAACAAAAGTATCCTAAAGATACAATTATTGCTTTTGATAATTTAAAACGCCGTGGTTCGGAATTGAATTTATTAGATTTTCAAAAATTAGGAATTCCTTTTATTCATGGCGATATTCGCAATTCAGAGGATATTATTGCCCTTGGAGAATTTGATGTTTTAATTGAAGCATCTGCAGAACCATCAGTCACGGCGGGACTTGATTCGGATCCGACTTATGTAATAAATAACAATCTTTACGGTTCAATAAATTGTTTTAATGCTTGTTTAAAAAACAAAGCGAAATTAATTTTCCTATCAACGAGTAGAGTTTATCCAATAGAAATTATTGAAAAAGCGAATTTTGTAGAGGAACCAACTCGCTTTTCTTTTGATGAAAATCAAACAGAATTAGGCATTTCGAAAAGCGGAATTTCTGAAAAATTAAGCCTTAACGGAGCACGTTCATTTTATGGAACTACAAAACTTTCTTCTGAAATGTTTATCCAAGAATATGCCGCATTTTATGGTTTGAAAGCAGCGATTACAAGGTTTGGAGTTATTGCGGGACCAAGACAAATGGGAAAAACCGATCAAGGTGTTGTTACGCTTTGGATGGCAAAACATTTCTGGAACCAATCCCTAAAATATATTGGTTATGGAGGCACAGGAAAACAGGTTCGCGATATACTTCATGTGGATGATTTAGTAGATTTAATAGACTTACAAATTCACCAAATAGAAAAATTTGAAGGCAAAATTTATAATGTGGGTGGCGGATTAGAAAACAGTGCATCCCTATTAGAAATGACGGCTATTTGTGAAAAAATCACTGGAAATAAAATTACAATTGGTTCTGAAACCGAAACTAGACCAGCCGATTTGCGGATGTATATAACCGATAATGCTTTGATAGAAAAAGAATTAGGATGGAAACCAACGAGAAATGTGGAACAAGTTTTCACAGATATTTTTCATTGGATAAAAAATAATGAGAAACAATTAGAATCAATTTTAAAATAAATATGGACATTATTAAAAACATTTTTAAGGATAAAATCAATGTTTTGAGTTTTTTCATTGCTTTTTTGGGAGCATTTATGCTGATTCCAAATTATTTTGAAGCAGACATAATGCCCTTGCCATTGGCCAATGACATGTGGATGTCATTAGACCCATCATGGGGAATTGCACTAAATTATGTTAAATTAAAAAATTTAACGTGGGGTACAGATGTCGCCTTTACTTATGGGCCATTAGCACTTTTTTGTACTCGGGCGGGTTGGGGAGAAAACAAGTTTACTTTTTTACTTTTTGACCTTTTTATTTTTCTAAACTTTTTTTCACTTTTTTATATATCACTAAAAAAGAGCTTTAATAAAGTTATAACCGCTTTAATCCTTATTGCATTTTGTCTGTTAGCACCATTGTGGCTTGGTTCATCTAATTCATTGATACTAATGGCTTTTTTAATTTTTTGGATAAGAATAAGTTTAGACGAACCCAAACCCATTTATTATTTTTTTCAAATTGCAATAATTACACTTGTTTTCTTTATTAAATTTAATACTGGCCTAATTGCCTTCCCTTTATTTGTAGCAGGGATTATTTATAATTTATTTTCAAAAAAAGAGAAAGCCCAATATCTTTTTCTATATGCCTTACTACCATTTGTGCTAATTATTATTTTCAGTAACATATTAAATGTTGCATTAGTTCCCTATTTCAAGTCTGGATTAGAAATGGTAAAAGGATATAATGATGTTATGTTTTTTGACGGAAATATTAAAAACAGTGCAAAATATTCTTATATATTATTGGCTTTAACGACGGTAGTTTTTCTATTCAACATTTCAGTTTTTGACAAAAGCAAATGGTTTAAAAATGGAGTTGTACTTTTTTTAATTGGCTCATCGGTATTCGTTTTATACAAACAATCATTTGTCAGAGCTGATGGAGGCCACGTTTATGATTTTTTCATTTATTTGCCGTTGTTATTATTATGTAATTTAGATTTTCACATCTACAACAACAAATGGTTTTTAAAAGTAATAACGCTCGTTATTCTTTTTATACCCTTTAAATTTTTAGCGTTAGAACAAGATAAAACGGTCGAAATTAAAGGTAAATTTCCCAAATCGAATTACATTTCTGGGTTTAATAAATTTACAACTACATCAGGAATGCATTTAATGCCCAATAATTATAAATTACCAAACGCTGTTTTGCAAAAAATTGGCAACAATACGGTTGATGTTTTACCTTGGAACATTCTATTATTACTACAAAATAATTTAAATTACCAACCAAGACCAGTTTTGCAATCCTATTCGGCTTATACTCAATATTTAGAAAACTTGAATTTTGAGCATTATAATTCAAAAAACGCACCCGAATTTGTACTATATGAAGTTGCTGGGATTGATAATCGGTATGCATTCTTTGATGAATCAAAGGTAAATGTTGCCTTGATAAAAAATTATTTGTTGATTGAAACATTTGATTTTGATGGAAGGAAAGTGCATTTGTTACAGAAAAAGCAAGATTTTAAACCTATTAAACTTGAAAAAATAAAAGAATATGCCATGCTTTTAAATTCACCTTTAGTTCCACAAATAGATGTTTTTTATGAAATAGGAATCTATAATTCATTATCAGGAAAAATAACTTCTCTATTTAGCCATGCCCCAGAAATAAGATTAGAAATGAAAACTTCTGATGGCTATATAAAAGAATACAGAACTTCAAAAATGTTGCTCGAAACAGGAATTTTTTGTAATCAATATATTTCTGAAACAAAAAGTTTAAATTCGCTTTTTGATTCAAAAATTGACGACTTAAAAATTAAATATTACATTATTAAACCCGTTGACGAATCATTTTTTAATGACAAAATCAGAATCACAGAATATAAAATAACACAATAACATGAATATTTGTATAATAACAGGGTCGTCAGGGTTAATCGGAAGTGAGTCTGTTGCTTTTTTTGCTCCGAAATTTGACAAAATTATTGGAATCGATAATAATATGCGCCAAGTCTTTTTTGGTGCGGATGCTTCGACTGAATGGAATACAAAAAAACTAACAGAAACAATTCCGAATTTTGAGCACCATCATGCAGATATTCGAAATATCGATGAGTTAGAAAAAATATTCTCTACTTATGGTTCAGACATAAAATTGGTAATTCATACAGCGGCACAACCAAGCCATGATTGGGCGGCTAATGAACCAATTACAGATTTTACTGTAAATGCAAACGGAACCTTGAACATGCTTGAAGCTACACGATTGCATTGCCCAAAAGCCACATTTATTTTCACATCTACTAATAAAGTATATGGAGACACGCCAAATTATTTACCATTGGTGGAGCTCGAAAAAAGATGGGAAATCGACGAAATCCACCCGTATTATAAAGATGGAATAGATGAAAAAATGAGTATTGATCAAACCAAACACTCGTTATTTGGCGCTTCAAAAGTGGCTGCTGATGTATTGGTTCAAGAATACGGAAAATATTTCGGAATGAATACTGGTGTTTTTAGAGGAGGTTGCTTGACAGGACCAAATCATTCGGGGACCAAACTCCACGGATTTTTATCCTACCTTATGAAATGTGCTATTACTGGAGATAAATATACTGTTTTTGGTTACCAAGGAAAACAAGTTCGCGATAATATTCATAGTTGGGATTTAGTAAACATGTTTTGGCATTTTTATCAAAATCCACGTCAAGGCGAAGTCTACAACGCAGGTGGAGGAAGACATTCGAATTGTT
>CALPQA020000209.1 GCA_943325595.2 Auritidibacter sp. Marseille-P8566 | reverse complement strand
TTTATCCATTAATTCATCTGTAAGGTCTGTGTGAAATCTTAAAAAGTATTCAAATTGGTCTTTTTCAAATTTTGAGTTTTGATTTTTCTGATATATTCTCCAATTCTGTTGAAGCTTTTTTGGGCAAATTAATATAATTTCACTCCCCTTTAATTGATAAAACTTCATAACGGCTAATGCAGTCCACGTTTTACCTAATCCAACTGCATCCGCTAATATTGCTCCATTATGTTTTTGAAGCATTTTAATCAAACTTAAAACACCTTTTTGCTGAAATTCATATAATGAATTAAACACAACCGTGTTTTCAAGTCTGCCTAATTGTCTATTTAATTCGGGGTTATCATTATCTATATTTATATCTCCTCCAAATAATTCAAAAAGGACTTTGTAGTAAAGTTGTCTTGGTGAGTATTCAACAAAAATTTTTTGGATTTCCTCAATTAAATATTCTTTAAAAGGTTTTTTTGTTATGTTTCCTTTAGAATCAGTTAATGTCTTGTATTCATGTGCTTGATGTCGATTCCAAAGTTCATTAAACCATTTTACATAGTCATCTAATTCTCTTGAATCACCTCTTATAGCTTCATTAAGTTCAATATTATTATTAAATTTTAAGCCAATCCCTGCTTCAGTTAAATTAGAACTTCCCATTATCATATAAGAATCATCTTCATTTTCACATTTTTGAATATAACATTTTGCATGACAAAAATTAGGTTCTAAAGTTTTAGCTGTAACTATTTCTAATTTTAAAAAATCGACTGCTTCTTGAGCTATTTTTGTTAATTTAAGAGATGCCTCAATACTAATATTATCATTTAGAAGATTTAATGCTCTATTTTTATCCGTATCAAAATTTACAATATCACCAAGAATAAATTTATACTCACTAATTTTATCATTAGAAATTTTAGAAAGATAAGCTAATGCACCTATAGTAAAATAACCAGTTACAATTGATAATTGTCCATTTCTCGTGTTTTTTTCAATGTATTCAAAAACTTTAAGCTTTCTTGTTTCGTTGTCTAAAATCATTTTTTAGTATTTTATTATTAAAAATTATATTTTTTACTTTTCAGAAAAGCAACTTAATAACGTTCCTTACTAGAGCTTGTGGCGGTTTGATAATCGAGTTTTTTACATAAAAAAAACGAATTTAGGAAAATTAAACGAACAATTTACCGAAAAACCAGCCCTAAGTTATTGCATGTTTTGTAAGCTGTTTTTATTGAATTGTCCAATGGTAAGTTGTATAATAACAAGTTTCATTAATATTGTTATACAAAACTGTTGCTGAATTCCACATATTAACTTTTCTTTCTTGTCCCCAAGCATCTTTTGTAATATGGTATTTAACATTGTCATTTAGATTGTCATAGACTATTTTTGATACATAAATATAATTAGAAGAATCTTTACCTTTATCACTTAATACAGTAGATTTATTTACAGCATTACCAATCCATATTAAATCTTTATTATCATAAGTCCCACCAATTCCAACTTTTGTACATAAAATATCCCCATAATCTATACCAATTCCAAAATCTATAGAAGTATATTTAGATAAATGCTTACTAATTCCTTCAGAATTAGTGAGCATATAAACCATTTTCATAGCTGCCATCACAGCATTTGACAAAGCATCTTGAGAATTTCCTTGAAAAAAAATTAGCAAGCTATCTCCATTAAAACTTCTATTTTCACCTTTTAATGAAGTTGCAATTTTTACAATCGTATAATAGTATGCTTTATGTATTTCAGCAACTATTGATTTACTATGCAGATTTATTAAACTTGTTGAACCTCTTAAATCTATATATAAAACTGTACTGTCAAATTTTAACCCTGTATTACCAAAGGTAAGTTTCTTGTCATCTAAATTCGGTACATATGTGACATCTTGTATATCAAATTTGTTATCTATGTGTGTTTTTATTTTATCTAAAATATCTTTTTTTAGCCCCATAAAGTTAATTTGGATTATTATAAATATAGAAAATTAATAAACCGATAGGAGAGATTAAGCCAGCTATAGTAAATTTTAAAGCTATCCCAAAATAGTTAAACTTCCGTTCGGAATTTTTTGCAAGTACTACAATTTGATTACCTAAATCTTTTTCCATCTGTTGGTTGCAATTATTTAAATCATAATCTTTTCTTAAGTTTTCAATCAATTGATGTTCGTTTAATTGAGCAACGTATTTAAAATAAAAATAGTTTTTTGAAATGCTTTTATCGGAACTTGAATGATTATTTTTGGATTTTGGAAAAACACCACAGAATGCAAAAAATAATGAAGTGATATTTAAGACAACCACTGCCAAAATTAGATATTGATTTGGTGTTGATTGGTCTTTATATATTGAAAAAAATCCTAAAATAACAGCAGAATTAAATGCAATTATTGCTCCTAATTTTGTCTCTGCATAATCTGATAGGTGTTGGAATCTATCCAACATTTTTAATAAAGTATCTTCCATATTGAGGTTCTTTTAAAATGGTATACAACTAATCAGTAAATGTAATAAAATTAGTATAAATAAATCTAATCAAATTTAGATATACTTTAAATAATTAACCTATTTATAATTTAGTTAATTTCTAAAATGTTTACTTATTTTTCTACTTCTATTTAATTTATTTACATGTAAATGGATAAAAACTATGAGAATTACCGAGACAATAATTCCTAGTAAATAATATTTGGCAATCCTTAAACCTATATCCATTATTCAATTAATTGAATATTTTTATCATCAATTAGCTTTTTCGCAATCCGAACCAATATAGACAATGGTAGTCCTAGAAGTAATGCAAATCCAATTATATTTTCTATGGTTGCATAGTAATAGGGTTCGTTAAATACAAAAATGTATAATTCTATAAATCCAATAATAATTAGTCCTGCAATAAATCCAATCCAGTAGTAAGTAAGAGCTTTTAGAACTACAATTAAGTATATGTTTTTGGTTCTTGGTAACTTGTTGATTGTATATCCTATCCATAATAAAGCTCCAAAAGGCAATCCGCTTATTAATGGAGTTTTAATTATTATTTCCAATTCAGGATAGGCATAAAAAGTGTCAAAAAGCAATCCGTAAATGTGGATAAATCCTATCATAATTAGCGAAGCAACTACACCAAAAAGGTAAAACTTTACTATTGTTTTTAGGTTTTTCATATAATTTAGAAATTTTATTAGTTATTGTAATGGGATTAATAGGTCAATGTATAAATTCCCTTTCAACCTATGCTTAATCGTGGAATTAAATTCAAATTCTACATTTGAAACCAATAAATCACCAACATGATTAAATTGAATACTATCATTGTCTCCGAGAAAATAAACTGCAACGCCCACCACAACATCATTAAACAAATTTTCTTTAATTGTAATTTCTTGGTTTATTAAATCACTCGGTCTTAAGTCAACTATACGTAAATCTTCATCTGGAAATTCAGGTATAATTGTGGTTCCTGATTTATAAATTCTGTTCGTATTGATAGTATAAAGCACCAATTCTTTTGTTGCTTCTTCCTCTTGAACAACAACAAAATAGGCTTCTTTCTCGTCTTTATTTCGTCTGTAATTTTTAAATCGAACAACTTGTCCTAGTTTAAATTGTGTTTTCATAAAATAATAATTTTAAAATTAATTGTGAATGTTTGCTTTGATAAAGCTTATTTTTCATGTATAAAATCAATCAGTAAAAATATGCTTGTACTTATTGTAATTTTGTTGCAATCGATTTATTTCTTCTCTAGCTATGTTTGCTTTTTTAAAATCATGATTTTTTGTTGAATTCTCTTTTATTATAGTAAGCTGTTCTATTTTACTTTCAATCTTTTTTAAAAAGACTTCATCAACCTCTTTGAATTGTAGTAATGTCAATGTAATAAATAGCAATTCATCTAAATTTTGGGAATTTAATTCTAGGCTGTTATACTTTTTTTTCAACTCCAACTCTATTTCTTCTAATTGTTTATATAAATCTTTACTTACCTTTTCAATTTCTCTTAGACCTTCGGAATAGCCATGTTTTTTCAAGAATTTATCAAAACGGACTTTGTTTTTATAAAGTGCTACTTTTAACGTGAAAATTTGATATGGTATACTTTCTTTTAATTGTTTCATCTGTTGCATCTATAAATTATTAAAAATAGTTTGTTAATTTTCGTTTATGATTCTGATTAAAGTTGGTGCGTTGTGTTGCAATGCTACTCTGAAAAAATTAAAGTAGGTTCCTTCAGCTAGTCTTTCAATAATATCAATTTGCTTGACACTTTTTGGTAATGCTGGAAAAAGCAAGGTAAAATTATGTACCTGCCCTTTACTTTTAAAGTAATATTTTGATGGTTCCAATGGAATGTTGATGGCACTAACCATTTTATACCGTACTTCAGAGCCTATAGGTCTAATAAAGCATGCTGAATCTATTTGAATCCATCCACCATTAATGTATTTTTTTGGTGCTATATACACAAAGTCAACTCTGGTAAATTCATCATCCAGACTGATTTTTTCAATACCCAAATGTTCATTCGGGGTATGTTGTGAAATTGGGTTTTTGAATACATAAGATTCAGTTTCAATAAGCACTTCTTCAAGTGTTTCTTTTTCAAAATTTGATTTCATAATTAATAGTTTATAATTTATAGGTCAAAATTATAATGTCACTCCGTAAAATATATACGGAGTGGATTATTTTACAAAAAAAATGCCTTACGGTTATAAGGCATCGGTTAGTGATGAAAGTAAAATACTTAGTCTACAAG
>CALPQA020000208.1 GCA_943325595.2 Auritidibacter sp. Marseille-P8566 | reverse complement strand
TGAGTTATGATTCTCTAAATTCTAAATCGTGTGCAAATATACGATTGTGAGATAGGCGTTGTCAAGTGTTTTGGGGTTTATTTATAAAATTAGGCACAAAGGGGCAAAGACACAAAGGAAATTAGGCTTTTAAACTTCGGAAATCTCAAATCCTAATTTTTTTAAATCATTCCAAAAATCGGGGTACGATTTAGAAACTACTTCGGCATTTTCTATGTTAATATTTGTTTTTAATCCCAATGGAGCAAAAGCCATTGCCATTCGGTGGTCATTATAGGTAGCAATTGTTTGATTAGAAATAATATTCGTTGAAGGTGTTAATGTCAAACTTTCATCGGTTACTGAAATGGAAGTTCCAAGTTTTGAAAGTTCTGTTTTCAAGGCTTCCAATCGGTCGGTTTCTTTGATTTTTAAAGTGTGTAACCCTGTTAAATGGCATCCAACTCCTAGTCCGAAACAAGTAACCACGATAGTTTGTGCAATGTCGGGCGTGTTATTTAAATCCAGATTTAAAGTTTGCTTCGCCTGTTCGCTATCGCTCGGGTCAAATTTAAAATCAGGTTGTTTTATCAATGTCATTTTGTTGCCATCGAAATGCGTTTCAACCCCCATTTTTCTATAAATTTCAACTAGTTCCGAATCTCCTTGCAAGCTGTTTTGTTTGTAACTTGAAAGTGTAATTTGGGTCCCATGATTTGAAAGTGCAATTATGGAATAGAAATAGGATGCCGAACTCCAATCGGATTCTACAGTTAGAGTTTTAGGTTTTTGGTCTTGGGTCTTAGGTTTTACAACAATTACATTCCCAACAAACGATGTTTCAACTCCAATTTCTTGAAGCAAATTCAAGGTCATATTGATATAGGGAACGGAGGTGATTTCTCCAATTAATGTTAGTTCCAAACCATTTTGAAGTTTTGGGGCTATTAGTAAAAGGGCAGAAATATATTGGCTGCTCACATTTGCCGGAAGCGAAACTTTGTTGTTGGTGAGTTTTTGCCCAATGATTTTTATTGATGGAAAACCTTCATTTTCAAGGTAGTCAATTTTGGCGCCAAGTTGCTGTAAGGCTTCAACCAAAATTTTGATTGGGCGTTCCTTCATTCTTGAAGAACCGGTTAAGGTTACAATTCTATTTTCTTGTGAAGCAAAATAGGCTGTTAAAAAACGCATGGCTGTTCCTGCGTGATGGATGTCTATTACTTGGTTGTTGGTTGATAAAGCACTACTCATCACTACTGAATCATCAGAATTTGAGGTGTTTTCTAAAGTAATATTTGGATATAAAGCTTGCAACAGTAGCAAACGATTGGTTTCCGATTTAGAACCTGTAATTTCAATTTCAGATGTAGGATTTAAGACTTTGGCTTTCAGCAGTAAATTCATGTTTTATTATGAGTTGTTATTTTGGGTTTTGGGTTGAATATAAAAAAGTTGCAATTTACCTCATCACATTCATAATTCAAAATTAAAGAAGTTTCTCGTTGTTTTTATGTCTGTCTTTATCACGAACCGATTTTAAATCCATTTTCTTGTCAAAAGCGGCTTGCAAATCGATTCCTGTTTGATTGGCGAGACATAACACTACAAAAACTACATCGGCCAATTCTTCGCCAAGGTCTTTATTTTTATCGGATTCTTTTTCGGATTGTTCACCATAGCGACGGGCAATAATTCGGGCCACTTCCCCTACTTCTTCTGTAAGTTGCGCCATATTTGTTAGTTCGTTAAAGTAACGAACGCCATGCTCTTTTATCCAATTGTCAACGTCGAGTTGGGAGTTTTTCAGGTTCATAGGTTGTAGTCTGTTGTCTAACTTAAAAGCGCAAGTTACAATTTCTTTAAAATAATTTTCTCATTTTCTTTCTCAATTACTAATTTAAAAAAGTCTTTTAAAATATTATAATCTTCAACTGCGAAAATTGCTTTATGTATTTCTTTTATTACTTTTAGTTTTATTTTATTCTCTTCACAAACTATATTCATTGTAAATGATAATTCTTTATTTTCTGTAACAACCCTTATAGGTTTCGGTAAGGATTCTAAAACATATCCATGTGGCATCTCTAAAGAAATAGAATATATGTATCGATGAGGATACCCATAATAAATTGGCATTTGTCTTTCCTCCTGAACAAATGGATTTTTAATATCTGTAAAAAAAAGTAAAGGACTAACAAATATATTCTTATCAGTTGCCTCAAAAGAGTTATTCAAAATGAAATTATAGTTTTCAATAACTGGCTTTTCAAGACCTGCGTTTCTATTGTTAATAGAATAGTCATTTATTTGAATATTTTTTATTTCGTCCTCCAATTCTTCAATATAAACGTCTTCCTTTTTGTAGGCATTTGTTTCTCTAAAATTAAAAGCCGAATAATCTGTTTTCTTTGCAATTAGCGTTCCCTCAATTTTTACTTCAAGGGGCATTATTTTTCCTTTTAATATATACTCATCTTCTGAAAGATTTAATGGGATTAATTCAATTTCTTCTGAATCACCATTCTCTTTAATAAGTCTCCCTTTCCAATTTAAAAGGTTTAATGGCAATATATTTGGGGTAGTAAATTTATTTGTGGCATCTAATAAAAATTTCTGACCATTTATTTCAGCAGCTCCAATTACATAATTGAAAACAGTTCTATTTGGGAATATAGGAACACCATTTTCAATGGTACTGACTAAAACTGGACTTACTTTAATTCCCGCACTTTTTATCATTGAAATCAAAATAATATTTATTTCAGCAATATTTCCTGTTCTTTCTTGGTAAGCATTTTCTACTCCTTTATCTACATAATATCCATTTTTTTATTCCAATTCATCCTATTTTGAACAAACTTGAAAATTTCATTTAATATTTCCACAGGATTTTTTGTCTTCTGTAATAAAGTTTTTAAATCCTCTGAAAAATAATCGTTTAGACTAAGCTCTTTTCCAAAATGTTTGTCTTTAAAAACTGTCTTTGCAACACCCTCCCAAGTGCTAGCGTAGTCTGAAACTGGCCAATCGGGAAATCTACTCTTTTCTAACTCATTTAAAATCGATCCCTTATAATTATCAATATTGTCAACAAATTTCTCTTTTTTAAGCGCTGGTATGTTTTGGGAACTATAGACTTTATTAATTTGCTTGTAACCAATCGCATAAGGCCTATCACTATCTGTTAATTCTACATTAGATTCAATTTCAGCAGTTCCTTTAAGCAATGAATTATATATAAAAAATTCAGGGATTTCGGTTTTGTACCGAAAAAAATTAACAGGAATATCAAATTGAAAGTCAAAATCTGGAAGCCGAACCAAATTATCAGATTTCAATACATATTTAAATTCAATAACAGAACCTACTTTTACATTTGGCAAAATAATAGTAGCTTCATTCCAAAATTTATTTATTTTATTTTTAAAATTACCCTCACTGTCTAATTTTGTTTTTACAATTAATCCTTCTTCAAGATTATAAGTTACAGCATTTGAAAATCTAACAGTATCATCTTTTAAATTATCATATCCAACGTAATATAAAACTTTTTGATTTGCCCAAGACAACCCTTCTTGTTTATAAATTTTGATTCTAAATTCATAGGTATGATTGGCGGTAAAGCCTGAATTTGAGGCATATGAGAAATACGTGATTCCTTTCTTAAATAAAATAGCCGCAACAGCCGAAGTATCTATTGGGTGCATTTTTTCTTTCAATTCGTCAATGGTCACTTTTCCAAACTCCAAATTTTGAGCACTTATTTTTAAAATAAACACAAAAAAAATAATTATGCTAAATGTGAGTTGCTTCATAATAGTTACAGTTTCTTCAATACAATTTTCTCGCTGTGTCTGTCAACTATTTCTTTGAAGAAGTTTTTTAATACATCGTAGTATTCTGAACCAACAATTGCTTGATTGACATCTAAAGTATATACAATTTGGAATTGGTTTCCGTTGTTAGAAATCAAGTATTTGAAACTGCCAATATCATCAACCATGGCCACAGATTTTGACTGAGGAGAAGTTTCTACAGTATATCCTTCGGGAATTGTAAAACTAACATTGTATTTATCTTGGTGGGGGAAAATAAAATCTATTGGGTAATCTCTTTTTTCCTGAGTAAAAATATTTTTGGTGTCTGCGTAAAAAACCATCGGAGAAAAATACATTTTGTCACCTATTTTTTCCACGGCATTATTATGCGTAAAGGAGTAATTTTCAATAATTGGCTTTGATAAATCGGTTTTATTAAGCACTTCGTATTCACCTATTTCAATTCCTGTATATTTTTTTTCCAATTGTTCTAAATAACTTTCTTTATTGGTTGCATTGTATCGTTCTCTAAATGCAAAGGCATTGTAATCGAAATGATTTTCTCTGACTTTTCCTGTCATTTTCCCGTCATTATCAATACTTGCTACCAAATTAATTACATCTTTAGAATTCCCTTTTGGCATTAAATCAACCTCAGCTGATGTTCCGTTTTTTCTAATAATTCTCCCGACCCAATTCAATGCATTAAAAGGCAAAATATTTGGTAATGCATTTTTGTTCGTGGCATCCAAAAGCAAAATACTATTGCCGCTTTCAACTCCTGCAATTACATAATTAAAGGCTGTCCTTGAAGGAAAGATTGTAATTCCGTTGGAACGCGTGCTTACCAATATTGGATTTACCTCCAATCCTGCATAACGCAACATCGAAATTAGCATCAAATTAATTTCGGCTACATTTCCTGTTTTGTCTTTGTAGGCTTTTCGAACTCCTTCATCACAATAATAACTGTTGCTTTTATTCCAATTCATACGAGATTTTACAAACATAAAAATAGCTGCTATTTTCTCATCAGAAGTGGTT
>CALPQA020000207.1 GCA_943325595.2 Auritidibacter sp. Marseille-P8566 | reverse complement strand
GCATACATGGCACACGTATCGGCAATGACGACTTTCTTGAACAATCCCCACAAAATTTGATAAATACCAGACTTGGCTTGGTCAAAATCGAATTTCCGTGCGACTTTTACTTGTGGTAATAAATGCGTGGCGCGCTCAATTGGTCCAGCAACTAATAGCGGAAAGTAACTCACAAACAACGAATAATCTACAAAATTGCGTTCGGCGGTAATGCGTTTGTAATAAATGTCAATCACGTAGGACAATCCGTGGAAGGTGTAAAACGAAATTCCAATGGGTAAAATCAATTTTAACAACAATGGATTGGCTTCAAAATCTACTGAATGCAGCATGTTCGCCATCGAAACCGCAAAGAAATCATAGTATTTAAATAAGCCTAAAAACCCTAAATTGATTCCAATACTTAGCCAAAACCAAATCTTACGCGGAATTTCTTTTTCACTTTTTTCAATTTTGATAGCCGTATAATAATCTAAAAATGTCGAGAAAACTAATAGAAATAGAAACCTCCAATCCCAACACGAATAGAAATAGTAACTCGCCAAAATCAAAATTATATTTTGTATTTTCTTAGACGAATTTCCCACTGCCCAATACAATAAAAATACCAATGGCAGGAAAACGGCAAAATGAAGCGAGTTGAAAAACATTGGTTCTTGAATTTATAACTTTTGTAATTGGTCGCAAATATAACATTTTCAAAATTAATCGGAATTGGAATGTGCCGCCGAACTTTCCTGTTTTGAAACCAATTATTTATTATATTTGAAAACTTTAAAACCAGTTTAAACCCTATTTAATTCGCATTTATATGAATGAAATTCCAAATTCAAACCAAGTAAATTCTACAAAACACGTTCTTTTTGGTAGTTTAATAGGAACTTCAATTGAGTTTTTCGACTTTTATATTTATGCCAATGCAGCGGTTTTGGTATTTCCACAATTGTTTTTTCCAGGTTCAAATCCCACAGCTTCAATATTGCAATCGTTGGCAACGTTCTCAATCGCCTTTTTTGCACGCCCAATTGGTTCCGCAGTTTTCGGACATTATGGCGATAAAATAGGTAGAAAAACAACCTTAGTTTTTGCCTTATTGACCATGGGAATTTCTACCGTAGCCATAGGTTTTTTACCTACGTATGCCGCCATCGGAATTACAGCACCGTTTTTGTTGATGCTTTGCCGCTTTGGACAAGGTTTGGGACTTGGTGGCGAGTGGGGTGGAGCCGTATTATTGGCTATTGAAAACGCACCTCCTAACAAACGTGCTTGGTACGGAATGTTTCCGCAATTGGGCGCTCCCATTGGTTTACTGCTTTCTGGAGGAACCTTTCTTTTGCTGAGTGATACTTTAACCGAAGCCCAATTTTTTGATTTTGGCTGGAGAATTCCGTTTATTTCGAGTACCATTTTAGTGCTTGTGGGCTTTTATATTCGCTTGAAAATTACCGAAACGCCTTCGTTTTTAAATGCAGTTGAAACCAAAAAAAGCGTAAAAATCCCAATGCTCACCTTGCTAAAATCCTACCGACGGGAGCTTGTTTTTGGGACTTTGGCGGCGGTAGCAACCTTTGTCGTTTTTTATCTAATGACCGTTTTTTCTTTAAGTTGGGCAACCACCGATTTAGGATTCACAAGAAGAGATTTTCTTATTTTGCAATTGTTATCGGTAGTGTTTTTTGGAATCGCCATTCCTATTTCGGCACTTTTGGCCGATAAATTTGGAAGACGCACCGTTCTAATGGTGATTTCGGCGGCAATTGCCCTATTTGGATTGACCTTTGCGTTGCTTCTGGGCTCTGGAAACACCACTTTAGTTTCCCTGTTTTTAATTATTGGAATGACCTTAATGGGATTGACCTACGGACCAATGGGTACTTTTTTATCAGAGCTTTTCCCTACCGAAGTGCGGTATTCAGGCGCTTCCCTAACGTTTAATTTTGCAGGAATTATAGGAGCCGCCTTTGCACCCATGATTGCCATTTGGTTGGCCAAAAACCACGGGATTGATTTTGTGGGCTATTATTTATCCGTTGCTGCCGTAATTTCGTTCGTGTCTTTATTGGTCATTACTAAAAAGGAGCATAAGTTTTAATTTGTTTTTTAGGAGCACAAAGTTCCATTTCTCTACACGATTTGTCCCGTTATTCGCTCTATCTGTTGTGGCGAACCCCGCCACAACAGGATGCCGCTACTACCGGGGCTAATGAAATACGATTGGATTTGTCAATTTGAATTTAACCTGTGTTTTTTTAATCTGAATTTAACCGATGTTTTGTCAATCTGAATTTATTTCAGATTCTATTTTACTATTATCGAAGATCATGTTTTATAGCAACCATAATTAGGTTGGCATGTCATTGCGAGGCACGAAGCAATCTCACAATGAAATCCAAAATTATTTATATTTTTAAACCTTTTTTTGTCTTTGTGGGCACGAGCGAGACGCTCGCAATAGCGTTGGGCTATTTAGTTATTTTATAACATTTCTATACCATCGAAAGTTAAGAGGTATAGTATTAGTTATCTCTATATTATTAGACTTAATTGATGGTTTAACATTGATTACGGAAGTATTATTGTCAATTTTAATAGTGTGTACGTTTTCAAAATTTAATCCATCTTTGTGCTTAATTTTAAATTTATAAGTATCTGGTAAAAGATAAAGTACTACATATTCATTAGCCCGAAGTTGACCAAGTGCTTTATCATTAATCCAAATATTTAAACGTGCGGTATCATCTATTTTATTTAAATATCCAGCGCCATTGTATATTAAAATTTTACCATTACCATATCTATATACTTCAGGGCTTGTAGAAGTTCTAATTAAATTATATTCTGAATTAATTGGTTTTAATGTGCTACAAGATGTAAATAGTGACAAAATTAATATTAATGTAGTTATACGGTGTTTCATAAGTGTTTATTTATCTGCTCTGATAGGCGTATTTTCTATCCGTGATCTTCATGTAATTCTTTCTTTTTTTTGTGGACACGAGCGAGACACTCGCGCTAGCGTGTCTATTGCTTTATAAACTTATTGCTGTATTTTTTTCCTTCTGATTCAACAATCAATAAATAAATCCCTGATTGTAATAGTTCGATATTAACTTGCTTAATATTTCCCATTTTTTCTAACACTTTTTTACCCGTTAAGTCTGTTATGGTTACTTTACCAATTAATAGATTGATGTTTTGAATGTAAAGTATGTTTTGAGTAGGATTTGGATAAATTGTAACTTGGCTCGAGTTTGGTTTAACCTCTTCTGTACTCAAAGAAATACAACTAATTAATGTTGGAATAAGTTTGTCAATGTTTGATCCGTCTCCTAATTGACCAAATGAATTCCAACCCCAACCCCATAAAGTTCCATTTGTTTTTACCGCCATTGAATGGCCTGAATCAATAGAGATTGATTGCCAATCGTTATCTGATCCTATTTGTGTCGGAAAATTTCTATTTTGATTAGTGCCATTACCTAATTGCCCATGATAATTACTGCCCCACGCCCAAAGTGTGCCATCATTTTTTAATGCAAGAGTAGTTGAATAACCAGAACGAATAGTTTGCCAATTGTTATCTGTTCCAATCTGTATTGGAACATACGAACTTATATAAGTAGAGTTTCCTAACTGTCCATATTGATTATCTCCCCATGCCCATAAGGTGCCATCAGATTTTAAGGCGGTTGTGAAATAATCACCTGCTGAAGTGGTTTGCCAACTTGTAGAACTGCTAATTTGGTTCCAGAAATAAATATAGGGTATAAAATTTAAATTATTTCCATTGCCTAATTGCCCTTTAATATTTTGACCACATGACCATAATGTACCATTTGTTTTTATTGCTACCGAGAAATCTCGACCCGATGAACAACTTTGCCAATTCATTCCAGTTCCAATTTGAGTAGGAATGCTAATTGAAGAACCACCTCCAGAGGTGTTGACTGTACCATTTCCATAATCACCTGTATTAGCACCCCAGGCCCATAATGTGCCATTATTTTTTATTCCTAGGGTCTTTGACATTCCAGCACAAATAATTTGCCAATTATTATCTACCCCAATTTGAGTTGGAATGTTTCTATTAGCATTTGTGCCGTCACCCAATTCGCCAGCAGGATTATATCCCCAAGCCCATAATGTACCATCAGATTTTATTGCTTGTGTCTGAGAGGTTCCAGTTGAAATAAATTGCCAAACGTTATTTGTACTTATTAGTAATGGAGTATTTTGATCCGTGTTGGTACCATCTCCTAATTCGCCATCTATATTCCATCCCCAAGACCACAAACTACCATCAATTTTTTTTGCAATTGTGTGTACTCCACCCGCTTCGACTGATTGCCAACATTGTGCATTAACTTGTAAGCTTATAATGATAATGATAACTGTTAATATATTTTACTTCATACTATTTTTGTTTTTAAAGTTAATTTTCTGTTTTTTTTATTACCAATAATGTTCTGGTATTAATATGAGGATTACTGCAATCTTGTCATGCGCTTACTATTATTTTAATCTAAACCTCTTTTTTTAATGTGAGCACAGCGTAACGTTAGCGCATGCGTTGTGAGGGAAGTAATAGTGGCAAAGCGATGTTTGCCTTAGTTTCAAAGAAATAAAGGAAACTTATTTCAATGGGAAATACAATACTTTGTATTTTTGATAAATGTAGTATAAATATTATATAAATGAAACTTTGTGTTTGTTTTTTTAAGCCAAAATCTAAAAAGAGGCATATAACTATTTCCCATAGCCCCCATCGAGCCGGCATCCTCGCAGCAAAGCGGAGAGATAGAGGCGAGAGCGGGAATTGCATTTCCAAACACAAAAGGACCAT
>CALPQA020000206.1 GCA_943325595.2 Auritidibacter sp. Marseille-P8566 | reverse complement strand
TATAAGTTTGTACATGGTAGTTTTTGTTGTGTGGCACAAAAGTAAAGAATAGTTTTTAGATACTACTATTTTTATCGTTGATGTTACTTAATGATATGTTATGGACAGAAAAAAATAAAATCAGTAATTAGAAAGCATTAAAATTATTACTTTTGAGGTCATTGCAACCAAAAATTTAAACAATGCAAAAAGTGTTCCTTAGAATTGGCTTTATTTTCTTCTTTTTTGTTCCAATCGTTTCCGCACAACAACCAGCAAAACCAAATGCTGCAGCGTTATACAACCAAATTCAAAAACTAAATTTTTTAGGTTCTGTGCTTTATATTGCTGCACATCCTGATGATGAAAATACCCGTTTAATTTCTTATTTTTCTAATGAAAAAATGGCACGAACAGGCTATTTGTCATTAACTCGGGGTGATGGAGGTCAGAATTTGATTGGTTCTGAATTGCGAGAACAATTGGGCGTAATTAGAACGCAAGAACTTCTTGAAGCCAGAAAAATTGATGGAGGGGAGCAGTTTTTTTCTCGTGCCAATGACTTTGGGTATTCAAAAAATCCAGTCGAAACCTTACAAATTTGGGATAAAAATCAGGTTTTAAGTGATGTTGTTTGGGCGATTCGTAAATTCCAACCCGATGTAATTATCAACCGCTTTGATCATCGTTCGCCAGGAACTACTCACGGTCATCACACAGCTTCTGCTCTGTTGAGCGTTGAAGGATTTGGTTTAGCAAATAATCCTAATTACTTTCCAGAACAATTGAAATTCGTGCAAAATTGGCAACCTAAAAGACAGTTTTTTAATACCTCTTGGTGGTTTTATGGAAGCAAAGAAAAATTTGATGCAGCCGACAAAACCAATTTAAGTGCTCTGCAAATCGGCGTTTTCTATCCTTCATTAGGAAAATCAAATCAAGAAATTGCGGCGTTGAGCAGAAGTTGTCATCAATCACAAGGTTTTGGAAGTATGGGAATCCGTGGAGAAGAAACGGAATATTTAGAATTGCTAAAAGGAAGTTCTTTACAAGATAAAACCAATGTATTTGAAGGAATTGATACTACTTGGAATCGCTTGAAAGGTGGCTTACCAATTGGACAATTATTAGAAAAAGTGCAACAACAATTTGATTTTAAAAATCCATCGACAAGCATTCCAGATCTGGCGAAAGCCTATGCCATGATTCAATTATTGGAAGACGAACATTGGAAAACTATAAAATCGGAAGAAATAAAGAAAATAATTGCCGCATGCTCTGGATTATTCCTTGAGGCCGTTGCTGAAAACCAAACAGCAACTCCCAATAGTACTATAAAAGTAAAAATTGAAGCCATAAACAGAAGTGCAATTGCAATGCAACTGGAAAGTATTACTGCGTTACCCGAACAAAAAAATTGGGTTCAGAATAGTGCTTTGAAAAACAATATTTCTCAAAATTTAAGTTTGGATATTTCATTGCCTGAAACTTTAAGCTATACCAACCCGTATTGGCTGAATGATAAAGGAAGTACAGGAATGTACCGAGTAGACAACCAAAATAATATTGGACTTCCAGATGTAATTCGGGAAGCAAAAGTTGTTTTTACAATCACGATAAATGGGGTTTTAATCCCTTTTGAGCGTACTATTATTTATAAATACAACGACCCTACGAAAGGCGAAATATACAATCCATTGGATATTGTTCCCGAAGTGACCACTTCAATTATTGATAAAGTTGCCATTTTTAACACGGGGAAATCGAAAACTATTGGAGTAAAGGTAATAGCGGGAAAAGACGCTAAAAACGGAACACTCAAATTAGAGTTACCCAACAATTGGAAAGTTATTCCCAACGAAATTCAATTTACCTTGAGCAAAAAGGGAGAAGAACAAATTGTATATTTTGAAGTAACACCGCCAAAAAATGCCGATGAAATTACAGTGAAATGTGTTGCAATTGTAAATGACAAAAAATTTAACAAAGAGCAAATCAACATCAATTACGATCATATTTCAAAGCAACAAATTTTGAGAACTTCGGAAGCGAAATTCATCAAATTGGACATTAAAACTGGAGATGAGAAAATAGGTTATATTATGGGGGCAGGCGATGAAATTCCGAGTAGTTTGTTGCAAATGGGATATGAAGTTACACTTTTAAAACCTGAAGAAATTTCGAAAGAGAAACTCCAGAATTTCGATGTAATTATTACTGGAATTCGTGCTTACAATACAGATAAAGCATTAGCGTTCAAGCAAGATTTGTTATTCGATTTTGTGAAAGAAGGAAAAACGATGTTGGTACAATACAACACCACCGACGAATTGGTAACCAAAAATGTCGCACCATTTCCGTTAAAAATTTCCCGAGATCGAGTGACCGAAGAAAATGCAGAAGTCCGTTTTTTAGCACCTCAACATCCCGTTTTAAATTATCCAAATAAAATCACCTCCAAAGATTTTGAAGGTTGGAAACAAGAACAAGGACTCTATTATCCAAGCGAATGGGATGCCGCCTTTACTTCTATTTTGTCTTCAAATGATCAAGGTGAAACACCCAAAAATGGAGCGCTATTAATAGCAAAATACGGAAAAGGCCATTATATTTATTCTGGCTTAAGCTTCTTTAGAGAGTTACCAGAAGGTGTTTCGGGTGCTTTTAGATTAATGGCTAATTTAATTTCAATTCAATAAATACGATATGAACGAAAATAAAACTTGGAAAAAAAATTACACTTGGGTTTTGGTAGCCAACGCCGTTTATATTTTATTTTTCTATATAATAATGCAATTATTTTCATAAGCCATGCAAAAAATTGATTGGATAGTTCTCGTAATTACACTACTTTTTATCGTAATTTATGGTGTTTGGAAAACCAAAGGTAGTTCGAAAAATGTTGAAGACTATATTTTAGGAAACAACGAAACTCCTTGGTGGACAGTCGGTTTATCTGTAATGGCAACACAAGCAAGTGCGATAACTTTTCTTTCTACACCAGGACAAGCCTATCATGACGGAATGGGATTTGTACAGTTTTACTTTGGTTTACCAATTGCAATGGTGGTAATTTGTATTACGTTTATACCTATTTACCACAAATTAAAAGTTTTTACCGCCTATGAATATTTAGAACAACGATTCGATTTGAAAACCCGTTCGTTAGCTTCTATTTTATTCTTGGTACAAAGAGGATTGGGAACGGGAATCACTATTTACGCGCCTTCAATTATACTTTCGTCAATTTTAGGATGGAATTTAACGCATTTAAACATAATCATTGGAACGCTTGTAATTATTTATACGTTTTCGGGAGGAACAAAAGCGGTAAATGTGACCCAAAAATACCAGATGTTTATAATAATGTTTGGAATGTTTGCTACATTTTTCTTGATTTTACACTTACTGCCAAACGACATGACTTTTGGAAATGCACTTCATATTGCTGGTGCAAATGACAAAATGAACATTGTAGATTTTTCATTTGACCCAGAAACGCGTTATACTTTTTGGAGTGGAATTACGGGTGGTTTTTTCTTAGCGCTTTCCTATTTCGGAACAGATCAATCACAAGTAGGACGCTATTTATCTGGAAAATCTGTTCGAGAAAGTCAAATGGGATTAATTATGAATGGCATCTTGAAAGTACCGATGCAATTCTTTATTTTATTAATTGGAGTGATGGTTTTTGTGTTTTTCCAATTCAATCCTGTTCCATTAAATTTCAATCCGAATAACAAAATCGCCATTGAAAAATCCAAATATAAAATAGAATACCATCAACTTGAAAAGCAACTTCTAGATTTATCGGAAGAGAAAAAAGAATTTAATCTTTTGTATATTGATCATTTGAATCAAAATTATGACAATCCTATATTAAGGAGAAAATTAATTGCCCTTTCAACCAAGGAAAATGATTTGAGAGACCAAGCCAAAGAATTAATCTCAAAAGCAGATGATAAAGCCGAAACAAATGACAAAGATTATGTTTTCATAAATTTCATTCTCACGTATTTACCTAAAGGATTAATTGGATTATTATTGGCAGTGATTTTATCGGCCGCAATGTCGTCAACAGCTTCTGGGTTAAGTGCACTGGCATCCACAACGGCAATTGACATATACAAGCGAAATTTAAAAGCTCCAAAATCCGAAAAACATTATGTAAATGCAACCAAACTTTTTACTGTGTTTTGGGGAATAGTCGCTATTCTTTTTGCTTGTGTAGGAACCCTTTTTGAAAATTTAATTCAGTTGGTTAATATTATTGGTTCGGTATTTTACGGAACGGTTTTAGGGATTTTCTTGGTTGGATTTTATATCAAATACATTCGAGCCAAAGCTATTTTTTGGGGGGCAATATTTTCGCAATTGGCTATATTCTATATTTTTTACTTGGATATTGTAAGTTTTTTATGGCTGAATTTCATTGGAGCCATACTAACCATTTCGGTCTCATTATTACTACAAACCTTTATTTTTAGAAGAAAAGCTCTAATTACCTAAAGATATTTTCTTACAACCTATTTATAACCTTACTTTCATTTTTTTTGATTGTAAGGTTATTTTTTTGAGCAGCATCTAAAATTGAACTAATCAGTAATTGCTTTAGATTAATAATTAATACTTCAATTATTAAATATCTAGAAGAAAAAACTAAAAGAAAAAACTAAAAATAAATACTGTTGTTCATAAATAAAAAAAACTTGAACAAATGTTAAAAAGCATGATAAATATCAGTTTTTTAAAATAATATTATTAAGAAATTTACATTATAAATATTAACTAATATTATTTACTATGAAAACAATAAATAAAAGCATGCTTATTCTGGGACTACTAAGTTTTGTTTTACAAAGTTGTACCCACGACGTTTATGTTGATCCACAAT
>CALPQA020000205.1 GCA_943325595.2 Auritidibacter sp. Marseille-P8566 | reverse complement strand
AGTAGGAGCAAACAAATTGGATAATGGATTTCCTAATCCTAGCCCTCCCGCTTTAAATCGAATTGCAAAAAGAATTTCAGAATTCATTTCATTATTAATAGAAAATACACTTTCGTATGTTGTTTGTAAACTATATCCACCTGAAGTGATAATACTATTTAACAAGGTTGACGCCTCCGCTTTTCTATCTAATGTTAAATAAACTTTGGCTAACAAAGCTTTGGCAGCCCATGCATTGGTGTGACCTAAATCAGCTGAATTAGCTACAAAAGCCGTTGTTTTTCCATAAGCAATAGCATTTAATAAATCGGCTTCAATTAATTTGTAAATATCAGCAACAGAAGAACGGTTAACTGTTTTGGCTTGTTCAGCAGAAATTGGTTCATCAATTAAAAACACACCACCATACAAACGCACTAAATTAAAGTAATGATACGCTCTTATAAAAGAAGCTTCTGCAGCGATACTTTTGCATTCAAATGCTGTAACATTAATGGTAACGGGTGCGTACTCAATTGCGCCAGAGGTTTTGTTATAGTTGGCTCCCGTAGCATTCAGTACAGTATTGGTGTTTTTAATGTTATTGTATGTTTTAAGCCAATATTTATACAACCCTTGGTGCGTTGTAGAAGGATAAAACTGGTCTAAAAATGCCAAATCGTGATTTGGAGTTGAAGTACTTGATCCTCCATCCATAACCGAATTATCACTACGAAGTTCTGTTAGAGACCACTCATCAGTTAAGGGATCTTGCATTCCTTTATAACAAGCCGTTAATCCCGCTTGTAATTCTGTATAATTGGTATAATAATTATCTGCAATAATATTAGATTCTGAATTTAAATCGATATAATCAGAACAACTAGATATTGCAATTAAAAAAAGGATACTTAAATATTTTATTGATTTTTTCATTGTAACTACTTTTAAAATTAAAAATTAATATCGATACCAAAAACAACCGTTTTAGGAATTGGAAATGCACCTCTTTGGTAACCTGCAACTAATGCAGAAGAGTATGGGCCAGTTGTAGAACGTCCTTCTGGATTAATTCCTCTGTAGCCACTAGCGGAATGAAAATAGATATTTTGACCTGATGTATAGAGACGCAATGAACTTAACCCTATTTTTTTAGAAAGAGATGGGGATAATGTATACCCTAAATTTATTTCTCTAAGTGCAAAATAGGAAGCATCTTCAACTACGTAATCAGTTAACATCCAGTTGAAACCAATTTCTTCGTAAGGAGTTCTACCATCTCCAGGATTTTGTGGACTAATCCATCTGTTCTGATTATAATTAACGCTTCTTGATTTAGTTTCGCTGTAATTAGGATCACCATTAATCAAATCACCTCCTTGAACACCTTGCCATGTAAAGCTGAAATCAAAAGATTTGTAGGTAAAGTTGTTTGTAATTCCCCAAGTAAAATCAGGATATGGATTCCCAATTATTGTTCTATCGTTTGTATCAATAATTCCATTTCCATCGACATCAACAAGTTTAAGTCCACCTGGTTTGAAAACTGAAGGTAAATTGGATGTTAATCCTGAAGCATTAATTTGTTCTTGAGAAATCCAGATTCCATCTGTTTTGTACCCGAAAAATTGAACTAATGGACCGCCTACAACACTTTTATAGATTTCATTTCTTTCACCATAATTAAGTAAATACGCTTCATTCCCTAACTCTTTAATTTTATTTTCTGTATGAGATAAATTGGAAGACGTTGACCATTTAAAATCTCTAGTTTTAACATTGGTAGAAGCTAATTCTAATTCAAAACCTTTATTTTTAAGACTTCCTATATTATTCCAAGATAAAGGAACTCCCGAAAAAGCCATTGTAGCTTGTTGTAAAAGCAACTTATCGGTAACCGAAGTATAAATATCTAATGAAAGATTGATTCTATTATTTAAAACAGCTAAATCTACACCAAAGTTAGTTTGAGTAGTACTTTCCCAAGTAATATCTTCATTCGCATTTATGCTATTATTCCCAGTTTGACCTGAAGTTGGAGTTCCTGTACCTGCACCAAAAGAATAATTGGCAGAGGACAACAAATTTTGAAAACCATAATTCAAAATTCTATTGTTTCCAGATACACCATAACTTGCTCTAAAAGCCAACTTATTAAGCCAATCAACCTTGCTTAAAAAGGGTTCTTTATTAGCAATCCATCCTACAGAAGCAGCTGGAAAACTTCCCCATTTTTTTCCTGGCCCAAAATAAGAGCTACCATCAGCACGAAAACTCGCAGAAAGTAAGTACTTATTGTCAATAACATAATTTACCCTTCCTAAATAAGATAACAACCCAACTTGATTTTTGGAACCAAAAGTTCCTGATTTATCAATAAAAAGAGCATTATTTAAAGTAGTTACCGTATCACTTGGATAGTCTAAACCAGTAGTCTGGGTATTGGTACTTTTGGTTTGTTGCGCAGTATAACCAACTAATAGTTCTACTGAATTATTTTCGTCTAAATCTTTTTTATAGTTCAACGTATTTTCTGTTAACAAATCAAGATAGGTGTTATCATAGTAAATCCCTTTGTTTACAATTCCATCACCATCTGCGTTTCTATTAGACCAATCCAACTTTGTATCATATTTCATATACAATGTATTCATTGTTTTGAAATCTAACCCCGGAAGTAAGTTTACATTTAAGGTAGCACCACTTTGCAAGCCATACGATTTTGCATTAATATCATGACTTAACAATGAAGCCATAGGATTATTTTGTGCTGAATTAGACGGAGAACCAGTAGCAGGAGTAAAAGTAGTACCATCGGGCATGTATAATACAGACCCATCAGGATAAACAGGAGTATAAGTTAATCCAATAAAATGTCTTGGATGCGCATAATCACCTGGCTGAATATTAGCCCACTGTAAGTTTTGATTGACAAAAGCTGCTGTTAATGCATTGTGCTTATAAGGAAGCCACGTAGGATAACGCCAAAAATTAGTTAAGTTTTCCGATGGTGATTCTTTTGCAGTATAAGAAGGGTTAATATTAACCGATAGTTTCACCTTTTTACTTAATTCAATATCGAATTTAGTTCTAAAATTTAATTTTTGGAAATCACTTTTCAACATTATACCTTGATCCCCTTGATATCCACCAGAAATATAATATTTAATGCTTTTGTTACCACCTGTTGCGCCAAACTGTATGTTTTTAAACTCAGAAGTACGCAATACTTCACTTTGATAATCATATCCCTGACCATTTAGCATTGTTTTTTCAACAATATAGGCCGCGATTAAACTATTTGTTTTAGTAGCACTCCCTTGATAGAGTAGATTTAGTGCATTTGGATTTGTCAATGCTTCCGCTTGAATAGCCGGATCGGTAGCTCTTATAGCTCTTTCTCTATACAATAACTCTGTGTAATCAGTTGTAGATAAAAGATTGTATTTTTCATAAGCGCTTTTAAAACCGGAACTGTATTTAAAAGAATATTTAACTTTATCTGCTTTACCGCTTTTGGTAGTAATTAAGATTACCCCACTTGCACCACGAGAACCATAAATCGCAGCCGAAGCGGCATCTTTCAAAACCTCAACAGAAGCAACATCTGCCATGTTCAAGGTTCCCAAGCCATCAGGAATTGGCTGTCCATCAACAACAACCAAAGGACTTGCCCCCGCGTTTATGGAACTAATTCCACGAACCGTAATTTGTGAATCGGCACCAGCTTCAGAAGAAATGTTTTGAACTTGAACACCTGCAATTTTTCCTTGCAAAGCTTGGTCAAGTCTTGAAACCGCAATTTCGTCTAATTTTTCATTTTTGTATTTGGAAATAGAACCCGTAACATTTGATCTTTTTTGAGTTCCATATCCAATAACTACGACTTCGTCTAATTCACTTTTAGATTCTTGAAGTGTAATATTAATTTCTTTGTTTTTACCTACAACGACCACTTGAGAAGTAAATCCTAAATAGGAAAATCGCAAAATAGATTTAGAATTTTTTACTTCTATGGTGTATTTTCCATCTAAATCTGTTACAGTGTCTTTGTCTTCAAATGTAACGGTAACACTTGGAATTGGAATGCCTTTATTATCAACAACTGTTCCTGATACTTTCTTAGCATCACCTTGGCTGTAAATAAATGAAGTGAAAATTAGTAAAAAAAATAATAGTGGTTTTTTCATAATTTGGGTTAATTAATTTGTTTTCTGTTTGTTAATTATCATAAAGTAATGTTATAAAACAAAAATTTTGATAATGTAAAACTATAGGTTCTTGATTCATTAAAAATCCGTTATTGGTATAAAAATTGTACATATTGTATTTTATACGCAACTTATTTAAAGCTATCATAATAATAAAGCAAGTCTGTAAAGTTATAAGTATTTGTTAAATAATCATTTACTAAAATGTTTAAAGAATTAAAGTAGCGTCAAATAATTTAACCAATAAAAAAAGGTACTCTTTCGAATACCTTTTTTTATTTACTATTTTAATTATAGTTATACCAACTTACACTGATTACTCATCAACTTTTTCCTTTTTCTTATTCACATTACTGGCGTGTCTTCCACTTCCTCCCGCATTGTCTAAAATGCCTTTTTCTGGACTTAGTGTTTTTAAAGCCAATTGCAAACGAGCATAGGCTGCACTTGCTTCCTTACTTTCTGCATAATTAGTAACTAGCTTTTCCTCGAATGGCGCATTGCTCATATCAAAAAGCTCTCCTTCACGATTTAATTTCCACTTGGCTTCCCGAACGTACCACTTATTTCCCAATTCAATAAAAATCCATTCTCTAGGATTTCCTTTCTTCCCCATTAATTGTGGTAAAAAACTTCGTCCATCTAGCACATTTTTGGTAGGTAACTTAGCTCCAGCCAAATCTGCAAATGTGGGTAAGATATCGCT
>CALPQA020000204.1 GCA_943325595.2 Auritidibacter sp. Marseille-P8566 | reverse complement strand
TGTTTCATCATGTATTGGAAAGCCAACATCATTTCGCTTGGATCTACTTGGAAAATTCGATTCACAAATTCGCTGTACGCATGGTGGTGACGCATTTCATCACCTGCAATCATTTTGCAAATTTTAGACAATTTATTATCGCCATACGATTTTGCCAATTGTGCCACACGATTATGAGAAACATAAGTCGCCAATTCTTGGAAACTCGTGTAAACAAAATTCTTGTACGGGTCTCTTCCAGTTCCAATATCGAAGCCATCATTTATTAAATGTTGTGTTGTCATTTCAACTTCACGCATGTTTACGCGACCTGATAAATAAAGGTATTTGTTTAATAAATCCCCGTGACGATTTTCTTCTCCAGTCCATTGACGAATCCATTTTGACCAACCGTTTGCTTCTACTTGGTCAATTCCTTCAACGTCCATTAACCATGATTCATAAGTAGGCAATGCTTCTTCGGTAATTGTATCACCAACTAAAGTCACCCAGAAATCGTAAGGTAAATCTTTCGCAATTTCACGTAATTCTTTTACTTCTTCATAGAAATTTTCAGATTGTGAATTAGGTAAAAAATCGGTAGGTTGCCAAATTTTTTCAACTGGAATCAAATATTGGTCGACAAATGTATCGACATTTTTTTCAAGAAATTGCATCACTTCAAGACGCATATTTTTTATTGACATACTTAATTTAGGTTTTGGATTTTTGAAGCCTCAATTTCTAAAACTCTTAAAATCAATTTATTTATGTTTTTATACTTTTTATTATTACTGCTTCAGCTTGATTTGCTACTTCTTCTGAATCAGAATTCTTTACCGGAATTGCTTTATGAATGGTAAAGGTAATTCGATTTCCTAGACCAAACGGCAAAAAGCCAAATTTAACAAATTTCCATGAATTGTTTATCGTAATTGGAACAACATAAGCCGATGGAGCATATTTGCAAAGAATTTTTAAACCGCTTTTGGCAAATTCTTTTGGTTTTCCAGTTTTACTTCGTGTTCCTTCAGGGAAAATTACCGCTGAACGATTCGTTTTTTCTATATATTGCCCTAAATCTTTGATAACAGAAATCGCTTGTTTTGGGTCTTTTCGGTCAATTAAAACCGATCCTCCGTGGTTCAAATTAAATGAAATACTTGGAATTCCTTTGCCTAGTTCTTTCTTACTTACAAATTTAGGATGAAACTTTCTCAAGAACCAAATGATTCCGATAATATCGTATAAACTCTGATGATTGGCTACAAAAATAATCGGAACACCCTCTGGAATAAATTCTCTGTTTTCAACTTTATAAGTTGTTCCTAATAAATGTGCTATTCGTAAAAGGATAAAATTGAGATAATCAACACTTTTTTTATGGGCTTGATAGCCAAACACATTAAAGCAAACCCACTGAATTGGATGAAAAATAACTATGGTTAGCAAAAACAAGAGTAAGCTAATTATAGATATTGGGTACGATATTATTTTTTCCATTGCTGTGAAATTGCGGTCAAAAGTACGAAATATTTTATTTGCAGTACTTTTTTTTACCAACTCAAAATTCTTTATTAAAACAGTTCTTGGAACTTCGAAAAAAATAAGTATTTTTACTAAAAATAAGTGAAAATATAAATGACAGCAAAGATGAGTTCGGACAAAGAAAAAGCAAATCCAGAGAAAGAAGCCAAATTAAAAGCACTTCAACTTACGTTAGATAAATTAGATAAAACCTACGGAAAGGGAACTGTAATGAAAATGGGCGATAAAGCCGTTGAAGAAGTGGAAACTATTTCTTCAGGTTCATTAGGACTCGATTTGGCATTAGGCGTTAACGGTTACCCAAGAGGAAGAGTTATTGAAATATATGGCCCAGAATCTTCTGGAAAAACGACCTTAACATTGCACGCAATTGCAGAAGCTCAAAAAGCGGGAGGAATTGCTGCTTTTATCGATGCTGAACACGCTTTCGATAGAACTTATGCTGAAAAATTAGGCGTTGATATTGAAAATTTGATTATTTCACAACCAGATAATGGAGAACAAGCACTAGAAATTGCTGAGAATTTAATTCGTTCTGGAGCAATTGATATTGTGGTAATTGACTCTGTTGCTGCTTTGACTCCAAAAAGTGAAATTGAAGGAGAAATGGGTGATTCTAAAATGGGATTACACGCCCGTTTGATGTCACAAGCATTGAGAAAATTAACTGGAACTATCAGCAAAACAAATTGTACTGTTTTCTTTATCAATCAGTTGAGAGAGAAAATTGGAGTTATGTTTGGTAATCCAGAAACGACAACTGGAGGAAATGCATTGAAATTTTATGCTTCTGTGCGTTTGGATATCCGTCGTTCTACACAAATAAAAGATGGCGATAATGTTATTGGAAACAGAACAAAAGTAAAAGTTGTCAAAAATAAAGTGGCGCCACCATTTAAAGTTGCAGAATTTGACATTATGTATGGTGAAGGAATTTCAAAAACAGGTGAAATATTAGATTTGGCAGTTGAATTTGAAATTATCAAAAAAGCAGGTTCTTGGTTCAGTTATGGCGAAACCAAATTAGGACAAGGTCGCGATGCTGTAAAATCATTAATCAAAGACAACCCTGAAATGGCAGATGAATTAGAACAAAAAATTAAAGATAGAATTAAAGAAAATAACGCATAAATTCAGAAACTGCTCAAGAAATTGGGCAGTTTTTTTTTAATTATTATATTCTAAAAGTTGTTTGTGAATAACATTCCAAGCATGGTCTTTTATTTCTCTAATGTCTTTCTTGTTCTCAATAGTTTTTCCCGTAGTATAAATAAACGGATGTACTTTAGCTCTCATAATTCCTGGGCTTCCACTGAAAAAAGTGTATGACATTCGTTTTTTATTATCCCCAAAAGTAATTGGAACTATTGGGATTTGATGTTCAATTGCCAATCGGAATGCGCCATCTTTAAAATCGTCTAAGACAACAGATTCATCTGAAGGAACGCCGCCTTCCGGAAAAATACAAATACTCAATCCTTGATTTAATCTTTTTTGAGCCCGATTAAAAACTTCCATTCGGCTTCTAGAACTGTTTCTATCTACTAAAATACAAGTGCGTTTGTAGAAAAATCCGAATAAAGGAATGTTTGACAATTCTTTTTTACCAACAAATACAAACGGATGTTTTGAAACTACAAGCATTAACATAATATCCGTCATGGAAGTGTGATTCGCAATAAGCATGTAGCTTTTATTGGGTTCCAACTCTTGTTCTCGTTCAATTTTGTAATAAAAACCTGTTGCTATAAGAATTGCTTTTGCCCAAATTCGCGCCATAATAAAAAAATACGGGTACCACTTTTCTTTAAAAATGGAAACTACCAAAAATGGAAACATTATTATGATTGGAATTCCCATCATAATGTAAAACCAAATCCGCCAAAGGAGCCAAAAAATGCTTTTTACTAATTTCATATTGTCAAAAATACACAATTACGTGTTATTTTTAATACAAAGGTTTAACTTTGCGATAAATAAAAAAACAATGTCAAAGATATTAACAGGCATACAAAGCACAGGAACGCCACATTTAGGAAATTTATTAGGCGCAATCATCCCAGCGATTGAATTGTCAAATAAACCTGAAAACGAATCGTTTCTTTTTATTGCCGATTTACATTCTATCACCCAAATTAAAGACGGGAAAACTTTAAGAGAAAACACCTATAGCACAGCTGCTGCTTGGTTAGCGTGCGGGTTAAATGTTGACAAAGTTGTTTTTTACCGCCAATCTGATGTGCCACAAACGGCAGAATTATCTTGGTATTTGAGTTGTTTTTTCCCTTATCAACGATTGACATTGGCCCATTCTTTTAAAGATAAATCAGACCGATTAGAAGATGTAAATGCAGGTTTATTTTCTTATCCGATGCTTATGGCGGCTGATATTTTGTTGTATGATGCCGAATTTGTACCTGTTGGAAAAGACCAATTGCAGCACATTGAAATTACTCGAGATGTTGCAGCTCGTTTCAACCACCAAATGGGAGAAACTTTCGTTTTACCAGAATCCTATATTCAAGAAGAAACCAAATATGTTCCTGGGACAAATGGTGGAAAAATGAGTAAATCTGCGAACAATATCATCAATATCTTTCTGGATGACAAAGCGTTGCGCAAACAAATAATGAGTATCGAAAGCGATAGCAAGCCATTAGAAGCTCCAAAGAATACAGAAACGTGTAACATTTTTGCCATTTATAAATTATTAGCTGACGAAAATCAAATTGAAAAAATGATTTCAAATTATGCTAATGCAAATGCTGATTATGGTTATGGTCACGCCAAACAACACTTATTTGAATTGATTACAGAAAAATTCAAAGCAGAAAGAGAAAAGTACAATTACTATATGAGTAATTTACCAGAAATTGATCACGAATTATTTCAAGGTGCCGAAAAAGCTAAGATTGTGGCCAATGGCGTTTTGCGTAGAGTTCGAGAAAAATTAGGTTTTAGTTTCTAAATAGCCTCAAATAATTTTCCTGGCAAAGGACGTATTACCCCTTTTAATTCCATATTTAAAAGAATTCCTGATATTTTATAAATCGGGAAGTCACATTCTAATGCAATAATATCTAGCGTTTCTTTTCCTGATTTTAGCAAATAATCGTATATTTTTTGTTCGTCATTTTCTAAAGTTACAAATAACTGTTTTTGAACGGGTTTGGCTTCTTTTTCTAAATCCCAATTTAAAATATAAATAATATCGGCAGCGCTTGTCAGCAAATTGGCTTTTTGCGTTTTAATTAAATTGTTACATCCTTGACTGAATTTATCGGATGTTCTTCCAGGAACTGCAAAAACATCTCGTTTGTAATCGTTGGCCAAATTTGCTGTAATTAACGAACCCCCTTTATCGGCAGATTCGA
>CALPQA020000203.1 GCA_943325595.2 Auritidibacter sp. Marseille-P8566 | reverse complement strand
TTATTTAATTATGAATTATAAGTTATAGGTTATAAGTTGTGTCTCATCACCTTGGCTACTACTTTCGACATTTGACAAATTTATTCTTAAACTCAGATGTGCAGGTTTTTTAATTTGTGTTAATTTGTAACCCGAGAATAAAGGTCGAAATGATAAAGTAAATTCGGGGCTACTTTTTTTAGTCTTTCATCTAGTATCTATTTATCTCTTTTTCATTCGATATTAGGACATTCGACATTCGAAATATTTTCAGTCTATTATCTCTTATCTTCCGTCAACGTTTTCTGAATCAAATCAAAGTCGGTTTCAATAGCTCTGTACAAACTAATTCCACCATTTTTGTTGACAATGATGTATCTAGGAATCCAATCTAAATCGACTGCTTTTCCGAATTCACCCTTCATTCCGTCTTTAATTAAAAAGTGTTCGCCTTTTAATTCGTGTTTTTCAATTCCTTCTTTCCATTTGTCTGCAGTTTTATCACACGATAGAAATACGTAAATCACTTCTGGATTTTTTGTTTGTAATTCTTTGATTTTTGGCATTGCTTTTACACAATCACCACACCAAGAAGCCCAAAATTCTAATACAATTGTTTTGCCTTTGTACTTTTCTAAAATAGTTTGAAAAGCAACCTCAGAACCGTCTAAAGCCACTAAATTTTCAGACAATGCTTCATTTGAAAATTCTTTCTTTTGTGCTTTGGTACAAGAAAAGGAAATTACGGCTATTAATAAGGTTATTATTTTTTTCATTGTGGGGATTTATTATTTGTTATTGTTTTCTAGTTTATCTTTATACAAATAAGCGATTAACCATTTTACGATTAAACTTTTATTTGCTTTTCAACGCAGCATACGGTTTTTGAACCCATTCTTTGAATTCCGCAGCATTGAATTTTTTATCGGTAATGCCGTAATAGAACTTTATATCGTTACCATTCCACAAATATTTTACACCTGGCGTATCAATTCCTGTTCCCATAAGTTTGTAAAACGGGATGATTTCGATGATTTTATAAGGATATTCAGCGCCAGCAAATTGAAAGAATTCTGGAATTAAATCGGCTTCTTCGTTCATGAAAATGATTTTAATTTCAGGGAAGTTTTTGATTTTCGCCTTCATTTCTGTCAATTCTTTTGCGGCAACTCTACAGTGATCACAACCTGGAACAAAGAAGCAAAGTATTTTTTTGCCGTTGTCAATCGAAGAAAAATAGGATGAATAACCAGATTTGTGTTGCAATGGTTCGTCTTTAATTGCTGCCACTATTTTTTTCAAAGTATCGGCTTTTATAGTTGCTACAACAGTGTCTGTTTTAACTGGTGCAACCGTTTCTATTGGAGTTGTTAACTCTGGCTCGGTTCCTGTTACATCCACAAAATTTGATTTTGGTTGTATTGGTGCCAACATAAATAAAAGCAATATAAATGCTAATGTTGTTGTTGACAAAACCCAAAAATTGCTTTTGCTTTCGTCTTTTTTAGGCATCACTTTCATTAATATTACCAATAATATTATGGCAACTATATTCTTCAGAATCGCTTGAATGGGCGTCATTGGAATTAAACTTCCAAAACAACCACAGTTTCCGGAGTTACCGCCATCTTGAAAAGTCACAATGCTGAGGTGTGTTGTAAATACCGTTAACATAGCTAATGTGGCTGGAATAATTAATTTTCGTAAATAGTTTTTTTGAAGAATAAGAATGCCTAAAGCAAATTCAATTCCGATTAAAATCCGAGAAAAATAAGGGGCAACCATTTCGGAAAAACCTAACGGATACAGTTGTTTTACTTCAAATGTAGAAATTGCAAAATAGGGTGAGGGATACAATTTTGCAACTGCCGACAATAAAAACAAAAAGGCGACACTAATTCGAATCGCTATTGGAACATATTTTTCACGAGTTGTCATGGGCAATTGTTTGTATATTATTTATGAAATTCCATCAAAATTAAAGCAAAAACGGCATAGTTTATCATGTCTTGATAATTGGCTTCGATTCCTTCTGAAACCAATGTTTTTCCTTTATTATCTTCAATTTGTTTTACACGAAGTAGTTTTTGCAAAATCAAATCGGTTAGTGAATTCACCCGCATTTCGCGCCAAGCTTCCCCATAATCATGGTTTTTAGCCAGCATTAATTCTTTTGTTTCATGCACTTTTGCGTCATACAAAAGAATCGCTTTTTCAACGTCTAAATCGGGTTGTTCTACAACGCCTAACTCTAATTGAATCAACGCCATGATAGAATAATTGATGATTCCAATGAATTCGCCAGTTTCATCTTCATCTACTTTCCGAACGTCGTTTTCTTGTAAACTTCGAATGCGTTGTGCTTTAATATAAATCTGGTCTGTCAATGATGGTAATCTCAAAATACGCCATGCGCTCCCGTAATCTTTCATTTTATTGATAAATAGCGAACGACAAATTGCGATTACCTTATCATATTCTTGAGAAGTAGTATCCATTAATTGATGTATATTTGTATAAATTTTTCCAAAAATAAGGATTTTTTTTAATTGATGTTAGAACATTAACGATTATCAATACAGTTTTTTTGAAAAGCGACACCTATTATCTATGACTATAAATTGCAAAGGCCAACTTATCGATTTGTCAACCCCAAAAATTATGGGGATTTTGAATGTTACACCCAATTCTTTTTATGATGGTGGAAAATATTCTTTGGAAGCAGACGTACTTTCGCAAGTTGGAAAAATGCTTGACGAAGGCGCAACTTTTATTGATATTGGAGCGTATTCTAGCAAACCCAACGCCGAATATGTTTCCGAAGAAGAAGAAGCAAACCGATTAGTTCCAATTATTCAATTGATAATGAGTCATTTTCCTGATGCGCTACTTTCGATAGATACGTTTAGAAGTAAAATCGCAAGTATTGGAATTGAAAATGGAGCAGCACTAATTAATGATATTTCGGCAGGAAGTTTGGATGAAAAGATGCTAGAAGTAATTGCAAAATACAACGTGCCTTATATTATGATGCACATGCGAGGCACGCCACAAACCATGCAATCGCTAACAAATTACGAAAATATTGTAAAAGAAATGATATTCTATTTCTCTGAAAAAGCAGCTCAAGCGAGGCAATTAGGTATTAATGATTTGATATTGGATCCCGGATTTGGTTTTGCCAAAACCATCGAGCAGAATTATGAAGTTTTGCAAAATTTAGAAGTATTTCAAATGTTGGAGTTGCCCTTATTGGTTGGTGTTTCCAGAAAATCGATGGTATATAAACCTTTGGGATTAACAGCCAATGAAGCGTTAAATGGAACCACAGTTTTAAATACGATTGCATTGACAAAAGGAACGCAAATTCTCCGAGTTCACGATGTAAAAGAAGCTATGGAATGTATTACCTTGCAAAATAAAATCAAATAATTTAGCATGAAATATTTTAGCCTAATAGTGTTTTTAATTTTGCTGTCTTGTGGAAAAAAAGAAAAAATGGAGTTGGCTAAAGCAAATGTTTCTGTAGTCAAAAATGTTGATGACCTTTCTCCTATATATTTGTTTTTTAGAACGAAGGAAAAAGACACTTTGGTAGAAGTCAATACCAACAGTAGTATTATTACCACCAATTGGATTATCAACGTTGACAAACGCTTGCCTTTGCGAATTGCCATTCCAGAAATCATGAAATTACAGGAAAAAAAGCGCAAGGAAAAAGCCCACAAAAATGAGTTGGCTCAAAATTATTATTCCTACGCGGATAGCATTGGTAAGAACTTAGCTTTCTTGCCCTTTACCAATGTGTATTATACGTTGGGAAAACCTAAATTGGGTGTAGTGGTTTATTTCGGTAAAAACAACACTATTTTAGTTGATGATATCGTTGTGAAAAAAGAAGAATTACAATTTTATTTAAACAATTTGCCTGATCAAAAAGCACATTTGATAACGTACTGCATTGATAAAAACAGCTCTTTTGATACGTATATAAAATCTAAAATAGTTGTTAGAGGTTTGGTTTTTAGTAATAAGTTGGTTGAATTTAATAGCAACCAAGAATATATTTATTAGGTTTTTGGTTGTAAGTTGTTGGTTGTTGGTTGTTGGTTGTAGGTTGTTGGTTGATGGTTGATGGTTTTTGGTTTTTTGCCACGAATTTCACTAATTTCCTCGAATTTTTCTAAATCTATTTTTCTTTTGTCTTTTTTGAATCTGTGGCTACTTTTTAACATTCGACTTTAAGACTTTCGACATTCGACATTTTTTTCAAGTCTTTTATCTCTTCGTCTTTTATCTCGTTGTTTTTTTTGTAACCGCAAGGAGCGCAAAGTTTTACGCAAAGAGCGCAAAAGCAGTAGTCAATTGTAAAATATGAATGTTTGGAATTTTCATAATTTCATTCGACTTTTTTTCAAGTCTTTTATCTCTTCGTCTTTTATCTATTTGTCTTTTTTAAATCTGTGAATCTGTGGCTACTTTTTAACATTCGACTTTAAGACTTTCAACATTCGACTTTTTTTCAATTCTATTATCTCTTCGTCTTTTATCTATTTGTCTTTTTTAAATCTGTGAATCTGTGGCTACTTTTTAACGTTCTACTTTAAAACTTTCGACATTCGATTCTTTTTTAAGTCTATTATCTTATTATTAACCACTAAGACGCTAATTTATTTACCACAAAAGACACATAAGAAAAGCAAAAGACACAACAATTTTTTGCCACGAATTTACTTCGTCATTTCGACCTTTGGTCTCGGGTCACTAATTCCCGCGAATTTTTCAAGTCTATTATCTCTTCGTCTTTTATCTATTTGTCTTTTTTAAATCCGTGAATCAGTGGCTACTTTTTCAAATTCGACTTTAAGACTTTCAACATTCGGCATTTTTTCAAGTCTATTATCTCTTCGTCTCTAATCTATT
>CALPQA020000202.1 GCA_943325595.2 Auritidibacter sp. Marseille-P8566 | reverse complement strand
TAAGAGGGATATTTTGCTTTAGTTAAAGGTAAAAAGTTCAGCTAATGTAATATCAAGTGCATTGGCAACTTTTTCTAAAGTAGACAAAGTGGGATTTACTCTACCAGCTTCTAATCTGCTCATGTTAGATTTTTCAAAGTTGCATTTAGCAGCTAAATCTTGTTGAGAAATACCCTTTAGCTCCCGAAGTTTCTGGATGTGTTTTCCAACATTAATTTGAAGAGAGTTCTCTGACATTTAACATTTCCTGGTTATATTATTTGATAACTCAAAATTTGTTCTATTTTTGCTTTATGTGGTTATCACAAATGACAACTAACTAAGAAATGTTTTTCTATTATTACTAATGTGGCATAGAAACGTAGATGATAGAATGTAAGAATCAAAATAAACCTAAATTAAATTTATAAAAAAAACAAAATCATGAAAAAAATATTTGTAATTATTGTATTATGCTTATCATGCAAAAGTTTTGCCCAATCAACTTTTTCTTCAGGATTTGAGACAGGATATAAGGCAGGATATTGTTATGGAAGGCCTGGCTGTATTACTCCAATAGTTCCTATTGCACCTATTGGGGGATTTAGCTATAAAGATGGTTATAATAAGGGCTTTCAAATGGGATTAGATATCCAAAGAGGTTTGAAAATTGAATACTCACATGGTTATAAAGGTACAGAAATGACTTTCTTAGATAATGCTATGTATAAAGCTCCTTATGAGTTAATGATGAAAATAATAGATAAGAAAGACAAGGAATTTGAAGATAAATATGGATCTTTTGAAAATAGAGATAGAATTTTTAAAGAATTATTGTTAAAAGGACTTGACGCTTTTAATAAAAAAGATTATTATGGCGCAATTAATTTTTGTAACCAAGCAGAAGAAACTCTTTTGACTAACCCAATGATAGATATCATTTTAGGCGGAAGCTATTATTCAATTGGAGATTATGATAATTCAATAAGACATTTAAAAACCGCTAAGAATAATGGATATACTGAAGCTGATGGGTACATACAACTAATTAAGAAAAAAGAGAAAGAAATGACGTATGAAAGACCAATTAAATTTGGAGCTAAATTTGGTTTCAATATTAATAGTTTAAAATCATCTCCATTTTTAGGATTATTCTTTCAAGGTAGAAATGGAACATGGGGAATTAAAAATTTCAGCATATTAACAGAACTACAGTTTTATAAGTCGCAATACAATCAGGAGATACTAAATAGTTGGTATCCAGAAGGAAAAAAAATATACGAGAATAAAGACAACATCTTACAAATCAATTTACTAATTAAAAATTCTTTAGATAAAAACTTTGCAATTATTTATGGTACTGGATTATCGGCTGGATTAGAAAGCCAAAGCGTTATGCTTGATTTAAATGCAGGTGTTCAATATCATTTTACGCAATACATTTTTTCAGAATTTAGATATAATAGGAATATAACTAGAAGCTATTTTCAAGGGGACGGAAATTTAGTTTACAATCCAAACAACTTTCAATTTTCAGTAGGGTATAAATTTTAAGAAAAAATAATTAGTTTAATAAACAAAACAATTAATATAAAACACAAATGAAAAAAATAATTTATCTTTTAATATTTACGAGTATTTTTCAATTTTCTATTGCTCAAAGTGCAAACGACACTAAAGATTTCATTTCCGAACAAATTAGTGCAAATCCTCCGATGTCAAATTACAAAACTGCCGGTTTCTTTGATAATAACGTATTAAAATTTGATGCTGAAAGAGTATCTAACAGAACGATGTCCGAAAATGATTTTAAAAATTCATTCATATTTTTGTATGATATTTTTAATAATTTAGGAACAATCAATATACTTACAAAGGCTCATATAATTGACATTCGGGACATTGTTAAAGTTTCAACTACAAAAATGTCTGATAAAGTTAATTATTACAAAATTTCAGTTTATATAGGGAATAATTATTACGCAAAAGAATATACTACTTCAATAAATAATGACCCAAAATGGGAATATCTCGAGAAAATGCAAATTTCAATAGGAGATAATTACGAGGCTTCTCAAAAAATTAAAAAAGCAATAATTTATTTGGGGAAAATTCAAGGAATAACAATAAAAGATGGCGACTTATTTTAGAAAATAAAACGTTAGACGAAAGCCTTTTGGCATTATGGAGGGTTTTGGGCTTGATTTAAAGTTGGTTTGTAATTGCAAAGTTAGTTTTTATCAGAAAGTAAAGGTTTCCTTAATCAAGCACATTGTAAAACCACTAAACCATATGCACCAATATATTTGAGTATTAATTAAAAATGAGAAATAATAAAAAAAATCGATTGACATGACTGTCAAAAAAGAAAGTTTGTTAGGGATAGATATAATGAATGATGAAAGAGTAGACTTTAAACCAAGTATTGATTTTTTGAAAAAAAGTCAAAAATGCAAATTGGCATACGATGAATTAATTCAGTACCAAAACGTAGTTATAGGTAAAGAAGTGTATTTAGTTTGGTTGGAAAAATTCTACCATTTGAAAAAATCATTAAACCTACAAGCATTTAACTATGTCGGATTTGACAAATTCTATTGGCTCTATAACAGAATTGAAGAGCTAAAGAATTATTTACAATCAGATAATCTTACAAAAGAAGCTCTAAAAGAATTTCAAACCATTGAAAAGAATAATGAACCAAAATTGTTAAAATGGCTGGTTAAATATGAAAAAATAGGTGAAACTCTCGTAATGTTGCTATATTTATTTGAAGACACTGATTTTGAAAAACTTGAAGACAATGCGTTTTTTAAAGTTGATGGTTTAAAAATAAAGACATTAGATTTCAAGTGTCTTGCAAAATTCAGGTTTTTGTTTGATAACCATTATTGGAATATGCTTGAAAAATATACCACATTTACCAAAGAGGATATTACTCGCCATATGAATGAGAATAACGAAATGTCAAACTACATTACGTCTTTATCTTACCATTTAGACAAAAGAGATATTAAGTCATTCTGATCCTTGTGATTTGTAATTTATGAAATTAATTAAGCCAACTTTAAAAAGCATGTAAATTATAATTTCTGGTATAACTAATAAAATTCTACCCTAATTTTTATGCAAAACCAAACCAATTCTAAAAAGTCAACAAAAGATAATTCAATGACTACTTCAATAGATTTAAAGAAAAAATCAGAAGAAATTGAAGTAAAAAAACAGCTTGAGAGATTTGAAAAATACCTAAGTTATTTTGACGACCAGCCTAGTTATTTTTTGGTTTTAGCTAATCTTAAACTCCAAATTGAGGATATTGAAGGGGCATTGAAATATATAGATGAAGCATGCAAACTTTTTCCAAAAGCAGAGTTTATTTATGACATGAGAGCTAAAATTTCGTACAAAATGAAAGACTATAATGGAGCTTTAATGAACCTTAATCAGGCTATAGATATTAACCCTGAAAATGAGTTGTACTATTTTAGAAGAGGTAAAGTTTTATTCTGTCTTAAAATTTATTCTAAAGCAAATGAGGATTACTCAAAAGCAATAGAAATTAATAGCTCAAAAGACATTTATTTCTACAACAGAGCACTTGCTAGAGGTTGTTTACGTGATTTTGAAAGTGCAATTGCAGATCTTGAAAAGACATTAGAGTTAAATCCCAATAAAACTAGGGCAAAAGAAATTATAATAGAACTTAGAAAATTATTAAATAAGCAATAATGATTTATCAATGCAGGAGTTAGCATTGATTTTTAGTAATGGTTTATTCCAGTTCAGCATAAAAAACAATAAGATTACTAATAATTGATACAAACTCCTAAACTTAAAGAATTGCAACTATCAACAAATACCAGATATTTACTTGCCCAACACCTTCATTGGATTAACAATGGCTATGATATCATCAAGATTAATGAAGTCATAGATGCTATTAGTTCTGAAGATCCTTTTTGTGCAACAACATTATATCAAATTGAAAGAAAACTTGGCACATCTATTAATACTGATTTTGAGCTTGAAGAGTTAGGAAAATTAACTTACTTTTATCCATGCTTAATAAAATTTGATGGAAATCTTGATTTTTTAAAGTATTGTAAAAACCTTAAAGAAGTTGATTTTGGTTGTTTAAATTTAGAGGACATAAGTGATTTAACATACTTAAAAGATTTAACCAATTTAAACTTGTGTAATAATAATATCAATAACATTAATTCACTAGCTACATTAGAAAACCTGGAAGTGATTAATTTAGGGGGTTGTAATCCATTTTCATTAAAGCCTTTGCTACAGCTCAAGAAAATTAGAAAGATTGTACTTGATGATGTTGAAAATGAAGATGATATTTTTGAAATTATTTCAAATCAAGAAGCATGTTCAATAGAATATCTTGTTAGTAATAACTCAGTTTTACATGGTATCACATTTCCAAAATTCTGGGTATTCATCTACCTTAATAAAGAAAAGGTAAATATTAGCATGACTTCAATTGTAACAGATAAATGGAGCAGGTTCTGTGAAATACCAACTGGATTGATAGAGGATAATAGTTTTTTGACTGCTTATAAAGAACTTTTAAATACTGAGCTTGATAAGAGGATAAATGCAGTGTTAAAATCTAATTATGAAATTTTAGAGGAATCTAAGCGCTACACAGAACAAGAAATAGAGTTTGAAGTTGAGTTGAAAATCAGAAAAATAAATCATATCGAATAATATTCATGTAAAACATTTGTAAAACATTTATCATTATCAAATGAAAAAATCAGTAAGTAAAAGAAAATTAACAATTGTTATTTAATTGATAATCAGATAAAAAGAAACAAAAAGAAAGTATATGTTACATAACCTGAAGGGACTGTTAATCAGAGGGTCCTTGGTTCGAGCCCAAGAGAGGGAGCAAAACAAAACCCGATACGAAAGTGTCGGGTTTTTT
>CALPQA020000201.1 GCA_943325595.2 Auritidibacter sp. Marseille-P8566 | reverse complement strand
TTTTTGTATCGGCCGCGTTAGCAAAAAATTGTGCTTGATCTACACCTAATCCTTGGCTAGATGCGTCAAAATAGCCTGTTAATACAATTCTATCTTTCACTTTAATCATATAACCATCCACAGTAGCTGTAAAATTACCTGAAGTTGCTGTTAATCCTAATGATGAATTTATAGCAGTTTCTTGTTTTAATTTCTGAATTCCAAAAGAGCGTGTTACAGGGCTGTCGTTTGCTGAAAGTAAAATCTCTGTGGCACCAGCTGCATTAATGTTTGTGAAATGCAAACCATAATAGGATTGTGCTAAAGAAGGGGCACGGAATCCAGTACTAAGGGATCCACGTAAGTTAATTTTATCCGTAAGTTTAAGTCTTGAAGCTAATTTACCATTTGTTGTGCTTCCAAAATCGCTGTATTTTTCATAACGAAGGGCGCCACTTAACATAAACCTTTTTGTAATATCAAATTCAGAATCAATATATAAGGATAGGTTACTTCTGTTTTTATCCACAACATTGTCAGGCCCGTAACCCGGAAAACCTTGAGAACCTCCAGGTCTTGGGTCTCCTGAAACAGGGTCAATTAAAGGGGTTTGAATTGCAGGATTAGTTATTGGTTGCCCATTGATGTCATAGGTAGTATAAGATTCTTCTTGACCAGCAAAAACTATAAAATTTTCAGTACGAAATTCAGCTCCAAAAGCTAAATTCATTCCGCCTAAAACAGTATCATAGTTTTTTGAAAAATCAAAATTTGTAACGTTTTGTGCCAAACTATGTCCACCTGCATCAAATTCTGTTGGAGAAGCCATCAACAAAGAAGGATTCATTGTTCCTTTTATAGTATAGTGAAAAAGGTTTTTCCCATAGGTATTACTAATATCAATTTTCCAACCACTTTCAGTTTCTGTTTTGATTCCTGTTGTAACTGAGTTGTCCAAAACAATTGATGTAATTCGTGGAGTATAACCACCTGGATAAAAAGATTCTACCACATTTGCATTTCCACTATTTCTTGTAAAAGCATACGCATCGGTATCTCTATAATTTCTACCACCAAAAGCATAGAATTTCGTTTTTGTAGAAATTGGAATTGCTGCATTTACAGTAAAATTATAGCTATCCATTGATGCCTCACCAAAACCTTTTCTGAAATCAAAACCCGGGCGAAGTACTTTTTCTTTCGTAAAATATTCTGTTGTGAAATTTACAAAACCTCCGTCTTTTCCTACAGCAACACCATAGTTAAGTCCAAATTTTACCGTATTCCCATCAAATGCTTTTCTTTTGGTATAGGAGTTTCCATTGCCATTTTGATCTAATGTGTAATCCGCAGTATTGGCAGTTCCAGGAAGAAAATCACCCTTAGCTTTTGTACTAAATGCGCCATAAGTAATTGCCCCTGTCAATTCATTAACATTGTCATTCAATACAATATTAATTACACCAGCAATAGCATCAGAACCATATTGTGCCGCTGCACCATCTCTCAAAATTTCAATTCTTTTTATAGAAGAAGCAGGAATTGCATTTAAATCGGTCCCTGTATTTCCTCTTCCACGAGTTCCATATAATGTTACAAGTGAGGATTGATGTCTTCTTTTTCCATTAATTAAAACTAATGTTTGATCAGGTCCCATTCCTCTTAAAGAGGCTGGATCTACGTGATCGGCACCATCAGAACCCGATTGTTTATTAGCATTAAATGAAGGGGCAATATATTGTAATAATTGATTGATTTCAATTTTCCCACTTTGTGTGGTTAGGTCTTTCATATTAATAATATCAATAGGAACGGCAGAATTTACAACTGTTCGTTTGGTATTACGAGAACCTACAATTTGAACTTCTTGAAGTTCTTCTGCTTTTTTTTCTTTTTCTTGAGCAAATAAAAGAGATGCATTTAGAAATAATAATAATAATGTGATTTTTTTCATAATTAATTTGATTTTAATTTATATTGAACCGAATTGCAAGCAAGTTAAACTTTTTATTAACTTAAAGTTAACATATAACATATTTTTTTTACAATTTTTATTAAAAGATTTAAATCCTATATTTGCACTCTTTAAAAACAGACCATAATGAAAGCAGGAATTGTAGGGTTACCAAATGTTGGAAAATCAACATTGTTCAATTGTTTATCAAATGCAAAGGCGCAAAGTGCTAACTTTCCTTTTTGTACTATTGAACCTAATATTGGAGTTGTAAATGTTCCCGATGCGAGAATGGCAAAACTAGAAGAGTTAGTAAAACCAGAACGCGTTCAAATGGCAACTGTTGATATTGTTGATATTGCAGGATTAGTAAAAGGAGCAAGTAAAGGGGAAGGATTGGGAAATCAATTTCTTGGAAACATCAGAGAATGTAACGCTATTATTCACGTTTTACGTTGTTTTGATAACGACAACATCATCCACGTAGATGGAAATGTAAATCCAATTCGCGACAAAGAAACCATCGATATCGAGCTACAGCTTAAAGATTTAGAAAACGTAGAAAAACGTTTGGAAAAAGTAAATCGTGCTGCTAAAACAGGAAATAAAGAAGCACAAACTGAAAAAGCCTTACTAGATAGAATTAGAGAAACATTGCTTCAAGCAAAATCGGCGAGAACGGTAGTTCCTCAAAATCATGAAGAAGTTGAATTGATGGAAGGTTTTCAATTGATTACTGCAAAACCAGTTTTGTATGTATGCAATGTAGATGAAAATTCAGCCGTTGCAGGAAATAAATATGTAGATCAAGTTCGAGAATTAGTAAAAGATGAAGCCGCTGAAGTTATTATTCTTTCAGTTGGTGCTGAAGCTGATATTGCGGAATTAGAAAGCTATGAAGAGCGTCAAGTTTTTCTTGAAGACATGGGATTAAACGAGCCAGGTGCTTCGGTTTTAATTCGTGCAGCCTACAAATTATTAAAACAACAAACCTATTTCACAGCAGGAGTTAAAGAAGTTCGTGCATGGACTATCAATATTGGTGCAACAGCGCCTCAAGCTGCAGGAGTAATTCACACCGATTTCGAGAAAGGATTTATCCGTGCCGAAGTAATTGCCTATGAAGATTTTGTACATTACGGTTCGGAAGCCAAATGTAAAGAAGCTGGAAAATTCAAGGTTGAAGGTAAAGAATATATTGTTAAAGACGGTGATGTCATGCACTTTAGGTTTAACGTATAAATGTAAAATTTCAAAACCGCTATCAATTTAGCGGTTTTTTTTGGTGCCAATTCCAGCTTTTCTCTTCAAGATTTTTCCATAAAACGTTTTTTTCTAAGGCAAAAAAGGAGCTTCCTCTGGTCGCTCTTTTTTGCCAAGAAAAAATACGTTTTCTCAAAAAAAATGCTTTCCGTTTCAATCTGGGGCAAAATTCCGTGACACCAGAAAATCATATTTCATAAGGAATCCCGAGGATTTAAGCCTAAAATATACAATCTAAAACATAAAATCCCATTGTCAATATCATTCTTAATAACTTTGATTATAAAACATTTTAAAACAAATCGAATTTCACTACATTAGCACACTCGAGGTCTTATCGAAAAGAAAAGACCGAACAGAACTCAGTTAAATTCAGTAAACTTTAAAATGTCAGATCAAAATCAATATACCGAAGACAACATCCGTTCACTCGACTGGAAAGAACACATTCGAATGCGTCCTGGAATGTACATCGGAAAATTAGGAGACGGCTCTTCTGTTGACGATGGTATTTATATTCTTCTAAAAGAAGTTCTCGATAACTGTATCGACGAATTTGTGATGGGAGCAGGCAAGAACATTGAAGTTACTATCAAAGACAAAACCGTAACCGTTCGCGATTATGGTCGTGGAATTCCACTTGGAAAAGTGATTGATGTGGTTTCCAAAATGAATACAGGAGGAAAATACGATTCCCTTGCCTTCAAAAAATCAGTTGGTTTAAATGGTGTTGGAACAAAAGCTGTAAATGCTTTGTCTAGCTTTTTCCGTGTAGAATCTGTTCGTGACGACAAACAAAAAGCCGCTGAATTTTCTGCTGGAAACTTAGTTCTTGAAGAAGATATTATCGAAACAACCAAGCGAAAAGGAACCAAAGTTACCTTCATACCAGACGATGCGATTTTCAAAAATTACAAATTTAGATATGAATATGTGATTAGAATGGTCAAAAACTACTGTTATCTTAACAACGGTTTGACTATTTTGTTCAATGGCGAAAAATATTTTTCAGAAAATGGATTGAAAGATTTATTAGAAGAAACCATTCATAATGATGATTTAGAATATCCAATTATTCACTTGAAAGGCGAAGACATTGAAATCGCCTTGACGCATAGCAAAACCCAATATAGTGAAGAATACCACTCTTTTGTAAACGGACAAAATACCACACAAGGAGGAACCCATTTAGCAGCTTATCGTGAAGCAATTGTCAAAACCATTCGGGAATTCTACAACAAAAGTTTTGAAGCATCCGATGTTCGAAAATCGATTGTAACTGCAATTAGTATTAAGGTTATGGAGCCGGTATTTGAGTCGCAAACAAAGACCAAATTAGGTTCTACTGATATGGGTTCAGATCCAGGAATGCCTTCGGTTCGAACATTTGTAAATGATTTTGTAAAAAATAATTTAGATAATTATTTGCATAAAAATCCACCAACTGCTGAAGCTTTATTGCGTAAAATTTTGCAGGCGGAAAGAGAACGTAAAGAACTTTCGGGAATACGAAAATTGGCCACCGACCGTGCTAAAAAAGCCAACTTGCACAATAAAAAGTTAAGAGATTGTCGTGCCCATCTTCCGGATACTAAAAATCCTAAAAACTTAGAAAGTACGCTTTTTATTACTGAGGGAGATTCGGCTTCTGGATCCATTACGAAGTCGCGCGATGTCAATACACAGGCCGTATTCAGCTTGCGTGGAAAGCCTTTGAATTCGTATGGAATGAG
>CALPQA020000200.1 GCA_943325595.2 Auritidibacter sp. Marseille-P8566 | reverse complement strand
ATAATGCGGTATCCATTTTGGGTTATTTTAAATTACTTTTTGATTGTATCGCCTTCAAATTCAACTATATAAATATCTTCACTGTCTTTTTTCATGTAATATTTTTCTCTGGCATATTTCTCTACTTGTTCAGGATTTTTTAGCAATTTGATATTTTGCTTGTCTTTTTCGATTTCCTCCTGGTAGTATTTTTTATTTTCTTCTAAACCTTGAATTTGTTTGTTGAGAACGCGCTGGTCCATGTAGGAATAATTGTCTAAAAATAGCATCCAAGTTCCAAATAGGAGTAGAATCAAGAGGTACTTATTACTGACTATTTTGAGCCAGGGGCGTTTTTCAATTATTTTTTTAAACGAATTTTTCATAGTGATAACGGAAAGTTTTTTAGCCCTGATAGAAGCGGTATCCCTCGCTTTTTAGCGAGGATTTAGCGGATAGCAGGAAATAGCTCCTAATAAAAGTATAAAATTAAGGAAAATTTTATGATATACGTTGATTTATTACAGCTCTTACTACATCAATTGCCACGGTGTTGTATTTGTCGTTTGGAATGATGATGTCTGCGAAGGCTTTTGTTGGTTCAATGAACTGCTCGTGCATTGGTTTTAGGGTGTTTTGGTAGCGATTAAGGACTTCATTCATATCTCTCCCTCTTTCGGCAATGTCTCTTTTTAGTCGTCGAATTAGGCGTTCATCGGAGTCGGCATGAACATAAATTTTTACATCGAAAAGTTCTCTTAATTCGGGATTTGCGAGGATTAAAATTCCTTCTACAATCATCACTTTTCGTGGATGTGTGAAAACAGAATCGTCTGTCCTGTTGTGAGTTACGAATGAATATACGGGTTGATTGATATTGTTTCCGTTTTTTAATTCTTTTAGGTGTGCGACTAAAAGTTCAAAATCGATGGCTCGTGGGTGGTCAAAATTAATGAGAGCACGTTCGTCGAAACTCAAATTGTGGGTTTCTTTATAATAGGAATCTTGGGAAATAATTCCAACCTCAGTTTCCGGCAATTCGTTCATTATTTGATGTACAACAGTAGTTTTTCCACTTCCTGTGCCACCAGCAATTCCAATTATCAACATGGTTTACAATTTTTATTTTAGCAAAAATAGCAATTTATATTTTGGAATTTAAATTTAGTGGGATTGTTTTAGAAAAGGTATAGTTGTATAGCAATATGATGGGCAATTGACTGTATAATTTTCATTTAATGTTTGCTTTGCGTTAGCATCAACAACTTCAAATTTAATCTAAAACCCATCATATTGATTAACTGTTATTTTAGCAGTTTTAAATATTTAATAAATAAAGTCTTTTTACTTAATAAATTTATTATTTAAACTCAACAACATCTGCTGTAACAGTACATTTTGCAGTAGCATATAATCCTAAATATTGGGAAATTTTAAAATTTACGGTTAAATTTGCTAGAGCTTGGTTATTTTTTAGTGGATTTTGTGCTAACATATTTTGTTTTGCATCGTTCACTAAAGTTTCTTTTGCAATTCCCCCAATACCTAATATATAAGTTGCAGTTGCATCTCCTTTTATGTTTTGTTTGATGTATGAAAAATTTGCAGAACTCAATGAAGCTGAATTTGCCATATATCCTGAATGTCCTGCACTGCAACTTGTTAATAATGCCGCAATAGCTGTAAATAATGTGATTTTTAAAATATTTTTTTTCATTTCTAGGTTTTTTTGTTTGATTTCCTACTCTTGAGGCTTTTCGGTTACTCCATTTTAATTTATTTTCTATTTCATTTAGATTGTCAGTCTTTATTTGACTTTTCAGTTTTAGTGTAGTTAGTAATAAATAAGTTGATAAAGTTTAATTTTTATTAATACAACTGCTTTTTTATAACATTTAGGAAATTTTCCTTTTTTCTAAAAGATACGGGCAGTTTTTTTCCATTTGTAAGTTCAATTTCCAAAGAGTTTGTTTTGTTAAATTTGGTAATGTGATTTATGTTTACAAGATATGTTTTGTGAATTCGGTGGAATAAGTTTGAAGGTAGTAGTTGCTCGATGGCTTTCAAAGTTTTGGCAAGAACTATGGTTTTACCATCTGCACAAATTATTTTGCAATAGTTACTATTTGCTTCGCAATATAATATGGAATTAATTTTTAAAAATTCATATCCTTTTTCTGTTGGTAATGCAATTTTACTTATAATTACAACATCAGTAGTATTGTTTTCGTTTACAGTTGTAAGATTGTTTTGAGATGTTTTTTTTAATATTTTATTTTCAAATCTTTTTATGGTCTCAATTACATCTGTTGTTTTTATTGGTTTTAGTAGATAATCTAAAGCATCTGATTTAATTGCTTTTATTGCATATTCGGGATGTGAAGTGGTGAAAACAGTTTCAAAATCTATTGTTTCAATTTCTTTTAATAATTCAAATCCACTTTTGTTTGGCATTTCAATATCTAAAAATACAAGTTGAGGTTTGTACTTTTCAATTGCGTTTTTTGCTTCATCGGCACTTTCGCAAATAGCTACAATTGAAAATCGATCAGCAAAAGTGCTTGTCAATATTTTTTGTAGTGTTATTCTTGATGTAGAGGAGTCGTCAACAATAATAATTTTTATCATATAGCAAATCTATAATTAATTCATTACATTAAATGAAAGAATTATTAAACGTAGGGAACGGTTTAGTTAACGTATTTTTTATAAATTAAAAAAGCCGAACAATACTGTTCAGCTTTTTTGATGCATAAAATAGAAATTTATTATTCTAAGGTTGCCAAATATCTTTCAGCATCAAGAGCTGCCATACAACCAGTTCCTGCAGCAGTAATCGCTTGACGATATACGTGATCCGCAGCATCACCTGCCACGAATACTCCAACTATATTTGTTTTTGAAGTTCCAGGAGTATTGATAATATAACCAGTTTCGTCAAGATTTAAAAAATCTTTAAAAATATCAGTATTTGGTTTATGACCAATAGCAACAAAAAATCCAGTTGCTTGAATATCAAAAATTTCTCCTGTTGATTTGTTTTTTGCTTTTACACCAGTTACTACTTGATCATCTCCTAACACTTCAACGGTATCATGATTCATTAAAATGGTAATGTTTTCCGTTTTACGAACTCTAGCTTCCATAATTTTAGAAGCCCTAAAATTTTCACTTCTCACCAACATAGTGACTTTTGTACACATTTTAGATAAATAGTGTGCTTCTTCACAAGCAGAATCTCCTGCACCTACAATAACCACTTCTTGATTTCTGTAGAAAAAGCCATCGCAAACTGCACATGCCGAAACACCGCCACCTGTTTGAAGATAATGTTGTTCTGAAGGTAATCCTAAGTATTTAGCTGTTGCTCCAGTAGAAATAATTACAGTTTCGCAATGCAATTCTTTACTGTCGTTAATCCAAACTTTATGGATATCTCCTGTAAAATCAACTTTTGTAGCCCAACCATCACGAACATCAGTACCGAAGCGTTGTGCTTGACTTTGCAGTTGCACCATCATTTCAGGTCCTGTAACTCCATCTACATATCCAGGAAAATTTTCTACTTCATTTGTTGTCGTCAATTGCCCTCCAGGTTGTGTTCCTTGATATAAAACTGGATTCATGTTGGCTCTAGCAGCATAAATAGCAGCAGTGTAACCCGCTGGCCCCGAACCAATAATAAGACATTTTATTTTTTCGATTGTATCTGACATGTTTTATTAATTTTTTTATTTTTAAAAATACAAATGTAAGTTTAAATTAAAATATTCACCACAAAAAAAGCATCAGATATTTTTATTTGAAAATAATCGAATTCTATTTTCTATATCGTTTGTATAACTGAAAAATAATTATATATTTGCACTCGAATTACGGGGTGTAGCGTAGCTCGGTTATCGCGCCTGCTTTGGGAGCAGGAGGCCGCAGGTTCGAATCCTGCCACCCCGACCAAAAAAAATCCAAACTTGTTCAGTTTGGATTTTTTTATGCACTTATTTTAGTAGTTTTATTTTAAAGACTTCTTCATAATTACCGTATTCTCAGTAAACTTCTTTAATTCAATTTTTGCATCGCCATAAAACTGAATTTCTGATTTTCCAGACGCTTCGATTGTAGCTGCCGTAAGAACATTCAAACTTGTTGTAGAATTCCCTTCAGCAATAAGTTCAGCTGTTTTTGCAATCAAGTTTTTCCCAACATATTCTGAATTGTTATCTAATCTTAATTTTAATTCCGCAACATCCCCTTCAACAACGGCATCTGCTTTTTGGTATAAATCAATTTTTAATTGTGTTGCTGCAACTAAAGCCTTCAAATGTGAGTTTTTACTTAACTCAATTGTTGTGTTTTCCGATTTTAAGTTCAGTTCGGCCTTTGATTTGTCATTTTGCATCAAGGTAAACGATTTTACTTTTACGTTGGCAAATAATTTAGAATAGTCAAAACATTTGATTGTGAAATTATCTAATTCTATATCTGTTACAGCTGTAATGTTAGATTCGTGTTTTGCGATAAGCAATTTGAAATCATTTGTATAAGTTACTTTTACACTTAATTTTTTAAATCCAGTGACCTCTTTTAAAGTTGTTAATCGTAAGGTATTCCCATTTGAATTAATATTGATTTCACTATGTAAGTTATCATCGGCTTCTATTTCTAATGCACATTTATCTCCTTTCACAAGAAATATTTCAAGGTTGTCCTCAATCTCTAAATTTTCGAAATTTCCTATTTCCTTTTTTTCAATTGTTACATTTTTTGAACCTTTTACTTTTTCTCTTTTTTGTCCAAAAGAAATACTTGTAAATAGAATGGCGATAAATAGTAATGTAATTTTTTTCATGTTTTGGACCTATTAATTTCATCAAAAATATAAAAAAAAACATCCAAATTGGTATTTGAATGTTTTTTTATGATAAATCTTATTAAAATTACTGTTAAATGCTGCTT
>CALPQA020000199.1 GCA_943325595.2 Auritidibacter sp. Marseille-P8566 | reverse complement strand
CAAAGAAACCAGGCATTTTTGGAATAAACAAGAAAAAAGTCATTTTTCCTGGTTTTCAGTACTTTACAACAAAAAAGCGAGGGTGATACCTCGCTATTCTGCTTGCTGCAATAATTTTAAAAACACTATATATTCTTTATCGGTGAAATCTTCACCTTTAAAGGTAATGGGTAATTTAAGCGGCTCGCTGTGGAGTACTTTTTGAAGTTGGGATAATCTAAGGCGTATTCGCATGGTGTTAGTTCTTTTCAAATTGCAATCCGTCTTGCTTTAAGTTGTTGCCTAATATATCCCAATCCTCGTTGATGGTGCCTTCTTTACTCATGTAAAACACAGCTGCTTTATACTTGTCATAGATACCTACATCCACACGGTCAAAGCTAAAGAAATCTTGAATCTCGTTTAGGATTTCTTCGTGGAGTTTTCTATTGGTTACGTTCAGAACCATATGGTTGTGGTAGCCTTTGCGATTGGTAAACGGTTCACTGGTAAAAAACAAACGAATTGCGGTAGCAGCACCATATTTTTGCTCTAGGTGTTCGTATAGGGCGTGCATTTGTTTAAAACAACTTTTCTTTTCACGCTCTAACTTATAGGCTACCGTTATAAAGAAACTCCAATCTAGTTGCCATAGCCTAAACTGCAAACTGTCCTTATCCACTAGGTTGTCTATTAAATTTCTCATGGATTGGTTTTCTTGGCGTAATACTTTGTTCTCGTCAAACATGATTTCGCTGTCGAAATATCTTGCGTGGTCAATTGGAAACATTCTTTTACCGCTTGGTATTTTAGTTTCGTTCCATAGCTCTTCGTTCTTTTTGTAGAATCTGTAGATAGTACTTTTACTTGCTTTGGTGCTTATTATAAATTTTTTTAGATTTTCATACTTCATTTTTTTATTGGTTAGTATATTGTTATTGTTCAGATGCAAGAAGCCCATACAAGGGGGTTAATCAAGCAGCATTTACAATAAATACTAACGAATTTCTAAAAGTGTAGCTTTTTGGGACTTTTTTTTGAAAAATATTTTTTTTAGGTAGAAAATTTAGTGTTTCAAAGTGACACAATGGGTAGCGAACTGAGAATCATGGTACCTATTTGTTTAAACCATGATAGGGATGAAGGGCAAATTTGCCAAATTGTGTACTTAAGGGCGGTAATTTAAAATAGCATTATCGTGGATTATGATACTAAAAAAGCCCAAACAAGAGGTACGGAGGGTGCCGCTGTTCCTGTTGGGGCTAATTGAGACATACCAGGGTTTAGGTGTGAATGAAAACAAAAAGACGAACAATACTGCTCGTCTTTTACATTTAATATTATTTTAAAGTACTACTATTTGATATTAATAACTTTAGTAAATTACCATATTTTCGTTTTATAATTATCCACATAAATAAAAATATCAGAACCTTATAAGTAAAATTCCGAAGTTTGATAATAGTTAATATTGATATATAAATGAAACTAATAAAATCTTAATCTTACTCCTAAAGGAAAAATCAGAAAAATAATTATAAGTATTTTTTTTAATCACATATATCACTAGAATAAAAAACTTTACAGTTACTATTTGTTTTTATTGTTAGTTTACCTCCCGATGCATCTCCATCCGACTTGTTCTCAACTTCATATGTAGTATTGGGCTTTAGATAGAAATAATCTATTTTTTTTGAAATATAGCCAGATTTCTCATATAGATAATTTAAAGTATCCAACTTTTCAAAACTAAAATATTCCTCGACCATTTTACCATCTTTTTTTGTTATCCAAATCAAGTCTCCATTTTCTTCATCAATTAACAATTTACTCAACTTTGCATTATCTTTAGAGCAAACTATTTGTTTTTTTAAATCAAAACAAATCTCGTTACTATCACAAGAGATTAGTAACCACGATGTAGAAATTAATAAAAACAAACTATTCCATTTTCTTTGCTGATTTTTCATATTCTTTCCAAAATTTATCTATTTTTTTTATTTTATATAATTCCGACCCCTTATAACCATCTGTTTTTTCTGTAGCCTTCATTACATTGATTAATGCGTCCTTACCATATGTTTTATCTACAAACTTATTAAAATTTCTAAATTCTGTAGTCCCTTTTTCTGCATCTTTTTCATAAGATGCTCCATTATGTCCAGCTGCTCCTGCGTATTGTTTAATAAACTCTCCTAAATAAGAAGTCAAACTTCCTTCTTTATCAATTTGAGGTAAATGTCCTACTTCGTGTGCGGAAATATCTAACCAAGCTTTAATATCTTGTCCATAACCATGACCGTCATAAGCATTTTGATTGTCTTCAAAATAGTTTTCAGTATAAGTTATATTTGCCTGGTCACTATTTAATCCTAATGTAATTCCACCTCCTCCGCTAGATGCAGAGTAAAAAGGTCTATATTGACCTGGTGCTCTTTCTTGAATTGTTACATTTTGTATTGTTCGTTCAGATACTCCAGAAACTAAACTTAATAAATGTGATGCTGATTGAGTAAAATTATACCCGCCATACATTCCTAATTTGGAATTGTATATTAATATAGGAAATGGATAACGACCATCTGGGTCTATCAAATTTATTGGATTACCCAAACAATAGTTATATGGCGAAGAATTCGGGAACTTCTCAGCCATCGGGTCAACACTCAACCATATACTTACCCTCGGGTCATAATACCTCGCACCATAATAATACAAACCAGTTTCTTCGTCTAACTCCTTGCCATTAAACTTATAAGGCGTATTGTAATAATTACTACCCAGTTGCTCCGCCATCGTCTCTCCAAAAGGTAAATTTAAGAAAAATTGGTATGCGTTACCATTATAATCTGTTAAAAATGTACTGGTACCCAAATGGTCGGGGTGGTAAAAGTAAAGCGGTGGTTGTTCGGGTGCTTTTGCAACTGTATCGCCTTCGACGAGTGCTTTTAGGGCTTCGTCATATGTGTACGGCTGGTAGGGTTTAAACGTAGCTTGCCCTAGTTTGCCTTTGGCAAGAATTTGTTGCAAATTGGTTTTTTGCAATTCTTGCATTTTCATGCAATTTTCGCACGGTAGTTCTACATCAAAAATACGGATGCTTTTTTCCCCAATTCGGCTCACTATGCGTTGCGTTCCAGCATAGTAGTGCTTGCTATATATACCGTTTGCATCTATCACTAAATTGGCACTTGGGTAAGTGGTATAACTGTTTATGGTAGTGCTTGCAGGGTCTAGTAGGCTTCCGTTTCCATATACGGCTTCGGTATTGGTGTTGGCTTTCAAAATACGTTCGCCACTGGCATCGTATATGTAATGCTGCATCCCTTTGTTTTCATTCACTACTCGCAATCGGTTGGACTCGTCCCAATAGAGCGAACGACTACTACCATCGGTATTGGTTTTATAAATTAAATTACCGTTTAAGTCGTATTTAAAATCTTCTGTTGCTCCTGTCATGCTATCGTCAATATGCACCACTTTGTGGGTATTGTCTTCGTATTTATAGGTATTCGAGTACGAGTTGGCAGCAACAGGCGTAGCATCCAAGTTTTTGTAATGCATTTGCGTTTTGTTTTCAATACCGTGGGTGGGGTTGTATTCCATTTTTATGGTGTAGTCACTCTGGAAATCGTTGTTGTTCTGCTGTTGTTCTTGATTCCCCATAAAATAACCTTTGGCCCCAGCCAATCGGTTCAAGTTATCGTATTCAAAATCATGGCCATAGTTGCCTCCCATAGTATTTGCAGTAGCTCCCGCTTGGTTTACCAAACTCGTTACGTTGCCCACTTTGTCGTATTTATAAAAATTATTAAACAAATCCTGAGTATCAGCCGTTTTTACGTTTAAATTCTCTAATCGTCGAAGTGCTGGGGTATAGTTGTAAAAAGTTTCTGTTTTATTGCCGTACTTCAAGTACGCTCGTTGCTCATAATAATCATAGTCAATTCGGTCTATATAGTTATAAGGCTCATTGTAAACTTGCCCCGTCATGCGGGTAAGATTTCCTCCTAAATCATAGCTATAGTTCACTTTCTCCTGGTCAGGATAAATCATGTATTGCAAACGGTTCCAACTGTCGTAGTTATAGCTGGTTTTGAAAACGCGAGAGGGTAGGTTTGGGGCATCCACGGTTCTAAGATTGGCAACTACCTCTCCCATATTTCCATATTTAAATTCCTGATGTCCCGTTGCATCGAATTGCGCTATTAATCGGCCTGTATCATTACCAGAAACACCATACACATAGGTTACATTACTCAAGTTTTGTCCTGATGGGGTGTCAGGATAAATAATTTCTGCCAGGCGGTTGTATTCGTAGTTGTAGTTAACAAAGGTACCGTCAGCCGCTAAATTTGCTGTTTGCAATTTTATTAAATTACTAGCTGTGTCGTATTGAAAAGTGGTTGTGCCATTATCAGGATGTTTCACGGAAATTTTTCTACCGAGTAGGTCGTAGGTGTATTCCGTCACCATTCCTTGTGCATCTTTATAGTCCATTAATTGTCCAATGGCATCGTAATTAAAATTAGTCCACAGGGCATTTGCCCCTAAATTCATAGTTGCTATCACTTTGCCCGAAACGTTTTTATAGGTTTCGGTAACGATGCTTTGGCTACCGTTTTGGTCGGTGGAAGACTTGGTTTTTAAGGCAACTTCACCCGTGTTAGCTCCATCTATAGTATATTCTACGGTACTTACATTGTCCTCTGGATCAATCGTTTTTATTGGGCGGTCCAACTCGTCAAACAGCGTTGTGGCGCTATAGGGCGAGGCATACTCATTCAATAAAAATTTGGTGGCATCGGTTTTTGTTTCAAAAAAAGGATGAAACTGTTGAGTTGCTCTTCCAAATTCATCAAAATAGGTTTTACCACTTACCGATAAGGCTTCGTAATAGTTCGGCTCTTGATGGTTTTGAGAAGAATTGAGTGTAATGTCTTTTTTAATTTGTATCGGTCGTGCT
>CALPQA020000198.1 GCA_943325595.2 Auritidibacter sp. Marseille-P8566 | reverse complement strand
GATTCGGTCATAATTGGTAAAAAGCTATTTTGGCTAAAAACTGATTAATCCATCTACCATTACTAATTTTCTATCGGCCATATTGGCTAATTCTTCATTGTGCGTTACAATTACGAAAGTTTGTCCTAGTTCATCTCTTAATTTAAAAAATAGCTGGTGCAAATTTTCAGCAGATGCAGTATCTAAATTCCCTGAGGGTTCATCGGCAAAAATAATAGCGGGTTTGTTGATTAAGGCCCTAGCAACTGCCACACGTTGTTGTTCTCCACCCGAAAGTTCACTTGGTTTATGATTTATTCTGTGTGAAAGTCCTAGATATTCTAACAGTTTTTTAGCTTCAATTTCCGTTTCATGTTTGGATTTATTAGCAATAAAAGCGGGAATACATACATTCTCAAGAGCAGTAAATTCAGGTAATAATTGATGAAATTGAAATATAAAACCTAAATTTAAGTTTCTGAATTTAGATAACGCTTTGTCGTTAATTGTTAGAACGTCTTCACCATTTATTATGAGTTCTGATTCATTTTTTACGTTAACATCCACAGGATTATTAGGAAGACTCGGTTTGTCTAAAGTGCCCAAAATATGTAAAAGCGTAGTTTTACCTGCGCCCGAAGCACCAACAATCGCAACGATTTCACCTTTTTGAATGTGTAGATCGACTCCTTTCAAAACATGGAGTTTTTCGTAATATTTATGAATGTTTTTAGCTTGTATCATTTTGGAACAATTTTCACAAAGAAACAAAGATTTTAACGATTTTGGAATGGATACGATTGGAAAGTTTGTTTTACAAATTATAATTTTTAGTTAATTAAAAAACTACTCCACAAATACGTTATAAATTTGGATAAATTTCTAATATATGAAAACGAAAATCGGATTATTTTTGGCCATGTTATCTTTTTCTTGTCAATCGAAAGAAAAGGAAGTTATTTTACCTCAAATTAAAGAACCTATTAAAATGGAAACACAAGAAAAAATGGAAGTTGCAACTTTTGCCGGTGGTTGTTTTTGGTGTACAGAAGCAGTTTTCTTAGAATTAAATGGAGTGCAATCGGTACTTTCAGGATATATTGGAGGAAAAACTGTTGATCCTACCTATAAAGACATTTGCAATGGTGATACGGGGCATGCTGAAGCCATCCAAATTACATTTGATTCGAGCAAAATTTCCTTTCAAGAATTATTGGAAATATTTTTTGCAACGCATGATCCAACAACATTAAACCGTCAAGGAAATGATTCGGGGACACAATATCGAAGTGAAATTTTTTACCACAACGAGAACCAAAAGAAAATTTCTGAAAGCTATATCGCATTATTGACCAAAGAAAATACTTTTGGAAAACCTATAGTTACGGTGATTTCTCCTGCAACAAAATTCTATGAGGCCGAAGATTATCATCAAAATTATTACAATCAAAATAAATCGCAAGGATATTGCAGTTATGTAATTACTCCAAAAGTTGAAAAAGTGAGAAAACTTTTTAAAGACAAACTCAAAAAATAGGATGTAAATAAAGCATTTTTTCGCTTCTATTTTAGTTTCATTTGAGACAAAATGAGGTAATTATTGTTTGAAAACAAATCCCAATCCCATGCTTTTCAGCATTCTTTTGCTAAAGGGGAAAAAGAATTTAGATTGGCCAAATAAATAACCAAAGCCCATTAACATGAAAGGATATATCGGAAAAACCAATAGAAGCAATATCAAGTAATAGAAAAACCAATGCGTATTTATTGCATTTATGCCTAAAAACGACATTAAAAAACTTGATATTTTTGCAGACAAGGACCCGTTTATGGCAAAGACAACAAATATCAATACAAATTGAAAATTGTTAGTAATTCCCCAGCGTTCTTTGAGCTTTTTCATTGTTAAATAATTGTACTCAAAATTACAAAATTTATCTTTAGCATAAATAAAACCATTTATAAATATAGAATTTACTTATCAACTACTTATAACGAAAAATGCACCTCAATAAAGGTGCATTTTCTATGTTTAAAAATAAAATTTTATTTTTCTTCCGTTTTCAACAAGCTGATAATTTGTGATGCCAATTCAGTTCCAATTCTGTCTTGAGCTTCCAAAGTTGCAGCACCAATATGAGGTGTTAATGAGATTTTTGGGTGCATTAGAATTTTGATTTCTGGAGTTGGTTCAATTTCAAATACGTCCAATCCTGCAAACAAGACCTTTCCACTGTCTAAAGCATCTAACAACGCTACTTCATCAATAACGCCACCTCGCGAACAGTTTACAATTCCAACACCGTTTTTCATGGATGCCAATTCTTCTTTACCAATCACATATCCATCTTGAGCAGGAACGTGCAATGTGATAAAATCAGAATGTTTTAAAACATCTTCCATCGGCTCTGTCAAAATATCAACATTGATAAATTGTCCATTATAGAAATCAACTTTTATAGCTGCATTTTCTAAAAATTTATCGGCAGCAATCACTTTCATACCAAGACCAAGCGCCATTTTTGCTGTAGCTTGACCAATTCTTCCAAAACCTATAATTCCTAATGTTTTTCCACGCAATTCAACGCCGTTAGCATACGCTTTTTTCAAACCTTCAAAATTAGAATCTCCTTCAAGAGGCATTGTTCTATTCGAATCATGTAAGAAACGAACTCCCGAAAATAAGTGAGCAAACACTAATTCGGCAACGCTTTCTGACGAAGAGGCTGGCGTATTTATTACGTGAATTCCCTTAGAACGGGCATAATCCACATCAATGTTATCCATTCCAACGCCACCACGACCAATAATTTTCAAACTAGGGCAAGCATCAATAATATCTTGGCGCACTTTTGTTGCACTACGCACCAATACCACACGAATTTTGTGCTCATTCACGTAATTGGCAACTTGCTCTTGTGCAACTTTTGTTGTAATTACTTCAAAACCACCTTTTTCTAAAGCTAAAATTCCACTTTTAGAAATTCCATCATTTGCTAATATTTTCATTTTTTATGTCATTGTGAGGCACGAAGTTATATCGTTCTCAAATTAATTAATTTAATGTTTATAAAAGTATCATTTTGCCAATTATTTCAAATAATCAAATACTCTTTTTTTTGGAGCTATTTCCCGCTTTCCGTTTCAATATTTTTTGTTTTTAAGAAAAAACAAAAAATGATTTCCACTACAATCGGGGCTAGGGTTCAGAGTTTGTCAACAAAATTAGGGTTAAATTCCCAATTTAGAAATTCATTTCTGAAACTTTTGTTTCTAAATCTTGCATAACATCCACTAAAACCTGAACACTTTCAATAGGAAGCGCATTATACATTGATGCTCGGTAACCACCCACAGAACGATGTCCTGGCAATCCCGAAATCCCTGCTTCTTTCCATAATGTGTCAAAAATAGGTGCATGTGCTTCATTTTCTAATAAGAAAACAGCATTCATATTCGAACGGTCTTCAACATTTGCAGCACCTTTAAAATAAGGATTTCTATCAATTTCTGCATACAGTAATGCCGCTTTCGCATTGTTCAATTTTTCTACAGCAGCAATTCCACCTAGTTTTTTCAACCATTGTAAAGTCAATAAAGAGGCATATACTGGGAAAACAGCCGGAGTATTATACATACTTTCTGCTTTAATGTGCTTTTCGTAATCCAACATACTCGGAATCACTCTTCCTGATTTTCCAAGAATTTCTTCTTTTACAACCACCAAAGTTGTTCCTGCGGGACCCATATTTTTTTGAGCACCAGCATAAATAATATCAAATTTTGAAAAATCTAGAACTCTTGAAAAAATATCTGAACTCATGTCGCAAACCACTGGAATTGAAACTTCTGGAAAACTTTTCATTTGTGTTCCAAAAATAGTATTGTTGCTCGTGCAGTGAAAATAACTTGCATCGGCAGGAACAGCATAATCTTTCGGAATATGATTGTAATTTTGATCTTTTGACGAAGCCACAACAGTAGTTTCACCAAATAATTTTGCTTCTTTTATCGCTGCCGCCGCCCAAGTTCCAGTATCTAAATAGGCAGCTTTGCCATCTGTTTTCATTAAATTATAAGGAACCATTAGGAATTCTAAACTTGCTCCTCCATGAAGAAATAAAGCTTGGTATCCTTTTCCTTTTAAATCTAATAATTCTAAGGCTAAATCTCTAGCTTCGTCCATTACAGCGACAAAATCTTTGCTTCTGTGCGAAATTTCTAATAAAGACAATCCCGAATTATTGAAATTTAATATCGCTTCCGCTGATTTTTCAAAAACTTCTTGAGGTAAAATACACGGGCCTGCACTGTAGTTGTGTTTTTTCATTGTAGTTGTACTATTCTAAAAATTAAGCTACAAATTTCGGAAATAGGAAACTAAAAAGTGCAACTAATTTAAAAATAGTTTCCCTATGTTATTAACAAAAACGTTGTAGTTTGTCTTAATTGTTGCGAATTCAATAATCTACAAAGTGATTAGAAAGTGTATTGTATCTACATTATCTGCATAATCCCACAATTTAGGTTTTTGTGTTTCACCGAAGGCAACGCTATTTTTAATCAAATTATTAGAAACAATACATTGAATTTGCTCATTATCAGTTTCTAAGCGAATTTTTATATCCTCTAAATTTTCATAAAATTCATAAAAAACACTCGAAATAGGGGAGGCATAACTGCTGTCTTCTTTGATAATTAAGAATTCATTATCAAGCAAATTAAAATTGCTCATCAAAAAAACAGCTTTATTGTAATCGTAATTATTGATATATTTCTCATATTTGATAACGTCTTGATACGGAAACATTCCACCAAAAAAAGCATCAAAATTGTAGTCTTTTGGAACAAATATTTTAGAAACATTTCTGCATCCCAATCCAAAATACCTAAAAATATCTTCACCCAAAGCAATCATTTGTTCCTTGGATTCTTGTCCGTTTAAAACTGCAACCGAATTTCGTGATTTTCTAATAATT
>CALPQA020000197.1 GCA_943325595.2 Auritidibacter sp. Marseille-P8566 | reverse complement strand
CCAAAAGCCATTTATTTTGTAGTTGAAAATAACGGTAAAATTATTGGTGGTGCTGGCGTAAAGCAATTGGATAATTCGGATGAAAACATCTGTGAACTTCAAAAAATGTATTTTCTTCCCGAAGCTCGCGGACTTGGTTTAGGAATAAAACTTATGAATCTTTGCCTTGAAAAAGCTACGGGATTTGGTTTTGATGGTTGTTATATTGAAACGATGACGTATATGGAAGCTGCACAAAAATTATATCGAAAATCAGGATTTGAATATTTAGAGCAACAAATTGGGAATACTGGTCATAATTCTTGTGAAGTTTGGATGCTGAAAAAGCTTTAAATAATTATGAAAATAAAAGAATATAAAACCAAATTTATAGCAGAATTATTGCCTTTTTATGATGAAATGGAAGCAGAAAGTTTCTTCTATTTGATTCTTGAAAACCAACGTCAATTGAGAAGAATTGATTTGGCTCTGAATATTGATTTAGTATTTTCAAAGGATGAACTTTTGATTTGGAATTCAATCTTAGAAAAGTTACAACTTGAAATTCCAATTCAATATATATTAGGTACAACTCATTTTTACGGTTTAGAATTTAATGTCAATGAAAACGTATTAATTCCAAGACCTGAAACCGAAGAATTAGTTGAGTGGATTATTTCATCAACTACAAAATCACCAAAATTCAAAAATTTAAAGATTTTGGATATTGGAACAGGAAGTGGTTGCATCGCTATTTCATTGGCAAAAAACATTCCTAATGCCGAAATTTCTGCAATTGATATTTCCGATAAAGCATTGGCTACAGCCAAAGAAAATGCGGATTTAAATAAAGTAAATATTACTTTTATTCAAAGAAATATTTTGGAAACTACTGATTTAGAGCAACAATTTGACATCATTGTTTCGAATCCGCCGTATGTTCGTAATTTAGAAAAAGCTGAAATAAAAAATAATGTTTTGGAGAACGAACCTCATATAGCACTATTTGTGGAAGACAACGATGCCTTAATTTTTTATAGAAAAATCGCTGAATTGGTAACAAAAAATCTACCTATCGAAGGAAAATTGTTTTTTGAAATCAATCAATATCTTGGTAAAGAAACGGTTGAATTATTAGAGAAAATGCATTTCAAAAACATTGAGCTTCGCAAAGATATTTATGGAAATGACAGAATGATTGCTTGTAATATCTAACTATTCGTATCGTAACGCTTCAATTGGATCTAATTTTGAGGCTTTCAAAGCAGGATATGAACCTGAAACAACAGCAACTATAAAAGTGGTTATAACGGCTGCAATTACTGCGCTCCAAGGAATTACAAAACTAAAATCGATAGCGGTAGAAATTCCATATCCTATTAATATTCCAAATAAAATTCCTACTAATCCTCCCAATTGTCCGATGATTAAGGTTTCAATAAAAAATTGAAATGCGATGGTACTTCTTTTGGCACCCAATGCTTTTCGAACACCTATTTCACGGGTTCTTTCTGTAACGGAAACCAACATAATATTCATTAATGCAATCGAAGAACCAAAAATGGTGATGATTCCAATTATCCAAGCAGAGGCACTCAAAACATCTGTCATTTCTGAAATTCTATTAATTAAATCGTCACTTCTAGAAACTCCAAAATTATTTTCTTGGACAGGATTTAACTTCCGAACTCTGCGCATAATATTGTTGGCGTTGTCAACTGCTTCATTCAATAACGACTCTTTTTCGACCATTACACTCATAGTATAATTGATATTTGGGGCAGTAAATAAGGAACGTGCAACTTGAATTGGGATTAAAACCCTTAGATCTTGGCTGTTTCCAAAAGTCGATCCTTTTTCTTTCAAAACTCCAATTACCCTAAATTTCGCACCTCGAATAGAAATAATTTTATCTATTGGATTTACATTTTTCAGCAATCCTTTTTCAAAATCAGAACCTACAACACAAACATAGGCATTATTATCAACGTCAAATCCTGTAAAATTTCTACCTAAAGTTGTTTCTAGACCCGAATTTCCCAAAAAGTGTTCGTCAACGCCAACAACTGAAATTTCAGGATCCGTTTTTTGTGATTCAAATTTCACTTCCGCTCTTGAAGTGGCTGTAAATGAAAGGGAAGTTTCAGTGAATGGATATTGGTAGTTTTCTTTGAAAGTTTTGGCTTCTGGGTAAGAAATTATTGGGTTTACTTTATCAATATCTCCACCGCCACGTCTTCTGGTGCTCGTTTCATATTGACTAATGTTAAAAGTATTGGAACCCATTGATGCAAAATTAGACGACAAAGTGTTTTTTAATGCCGCAACCACTGTTAGTATCCCAACCAATGCCGTAATTCCTATTGCAATAATCAAAATCGTAAGAATGGTTCGCAACAATTGTGTACGGATGGAACCAAGTGCAATTCGGATATTTTCTTTCGTTAATTTGAACATCATTTATAATTTGTCACGAAAATACAATTTTTGTCACAAGTTTACTTTATGAAGAAGTATTATTTAGCATAAAAATAAGATATTTGCAAATCGAAATATAATATTTAAAAATTTAGATTATATATTTCTAATGGTAATTAAAATTTATACGCTACAAATCTAATATCAACAACCTAAAATTTGCAATCAAAATGGCTCAGAAACCAAATATTCCTAAAGGCACGCGGGACTTTTCACCAATTGAAGTGGCAAAACGTCAGCATATTATTTCGATTATAAAAAGCAATTTTGAGAAATTTGGTTTTCAACCAATTGAAACTCCATCATTTGAAAATTCGGAAACCCTTATGGGGAAATATGGTGAAGAAGGCGACCGTTTGATATTCAAAATTTTGAATTCTGGTGATTATTTGGCTAAAGCCGATGAAAAAGCATTGCAAAACAAAGAAAGTAACATATTAACGTCAAGTATTTCTGAGAAAGCACTTCGATATGATTTGACGGTTCCTTTTGCAAGATATGTAGTGCAACACCAAAACGATATTGAATTTCCATTTAAAAGATATCAAATCCAACCCGTTTGGAGAGCCGATCGTCCGCAAAAAGGGCGTTTCAGAGAGTTTTTTCAATGCGATGCCGATGTTGTTGGTTCAAAATCCTTGTGGCAAGAAGTGGAATTGGTACAATTATACGATGCTGTTTTTACCGATTTAGGTTTAAAAGGAGCAACCATTAAAATAAACAACAGAAAAATATTATCTGGAATTGCAGAAGTTATTGGTGCTTCAGACAAATTAATCGATTTTACGGTTGCTTTAGATAAATTAGATAAAATAGGTGAAGACGGCGTAAAAACTGAAATGATTGAAAAAGGAATTTCAGCTGAAGCAATCCAAAAAGTACAACCTTTATTTAATTTCACGGGAACTATTTCTGAGAAAATCGAAAAATTAGCACAACTTTTGGCATCTTCAATCGAAGGAATGAAAGGCGTAGAAGAATTACAATTTATTTGTGATACCGTTTCTAAATTGGGTTTAACCACTGCATTTTTTGATTTAGACGTTACGCTAGCTCGTGGTTTAAATTATTACACGGGCGCTATTTTTGAAGTTGCACCACCAAAAGAGGTTGCGATGGGTTCTATCGGAGGTGGCGGTAGATATGATGATTTGACAGGGATATTTGGACTGAAAGATATGAGTGGTGTGGGAATATCTTTTGGATTGGATCGTATTTATTTAGTTGTTGAAGAACTAAATTTATTTCCTATAACTGTGATATCATCAACAAAAGCATTATTCATTAATTATGGTGAAAAAGAAGCTTTTTATTCTATGAAAGCGATAAAAGAATTGCGAAACTTTGGCATAAAAGTAGAATTATATCCAGACGCTGTAAAAGTGGGAAAACAGTTTATGCATGCTGACAAACGCACCATTCCATTTGCAATTATCGTTGGAGAAACCGAAATGAACGAGGGAAAATTTGCATTGAAAAACCTAACATCAGGTGAACAAGTTATGTTGGATTTTGAAGGGTTGAAAAATGCACTTGTTTAAATAAATCTTTGGTATTAAATAGATTAAAGCAATTTATTTCCTACATTTATCATTCAAACAATTATAAATTATGAAAAACACATTCAAAAAAATCGGTTTTGCATTTGCAATTGCAAGCGTATTTATTTCTTGCAACCAAATAGCAAACACCGAAAATCCCTCTGAATATTTCACAAATACAGAGCAAGGCGTTCAAAATGGAGGCGTAAAAATGATTTCAATTTCTACTCCAAAAGGCAAATTCAATGTCTGGACTAAGAAAGTTGGAAACAATCCAAAGATGAAAATCCTCTTGCTAAATGGTGGTCCTGGAGCAACACACGAATATTTTGAGTGCTTTGAAAGTTTCTTGCCAAAAGAAGGCGTAGAATTTATTTATTACGACCAATTGGGTTGTGGAAATTCAGACAATCCAAAAGACACCACGATGTGGGATTTGCCTCGCTACGTCGAAGAAGTTGAGCAAGTTCGAATAGGACTAGGCCTTAACAAAGACAACTTTTACATACTAGGGCATTCTTGGGGTGGAATTCTCGCCTTGGATTATGCAGTAAAATACCAAGACAACCTTAAAGGATTAATCATTTCGAACATGATGTCGAGCGCTCCATTGTACGGAAAATATGCCGAAGATGTACTTTCAAAACAAATGAAACCTGAAGTTTTAAAAGAAATTCGCGACCTAGAAGCCAAGAAAGATTTCACAAATCCACGGTACATGGAATTGCTGATGCCAAATTTTTACGTCGAACACATCTGTAGAATCCCAATTGACAAATGGCCAGAACCTGTGAACCGTTCTTTCGCCAAAATGAACCAATCCTTGTATGTTTCCATGCAAGGCCCAAGCGAATTCGGACTTTCAGGAAAATTAGAAAAATGGGATCGCTCTATGGATTTAAAAAACATCAAAACCCCAACACTTGTAATAGGCTCCAAAAACGACACAATGGATCCCGCACACATGCAATG
>CALPQA020000196.1 GCA_943325595.2 Auritidibacter sp. Marseille-P8566 | reverse complement strand
GAAGTGGCGAGTGGTGATAATTACTACCGTTTGCGCCAAGTAGATATCGATGGCGTTGAGAAACTATACGATGTTATTGCAGTAACTTGTGCAGCAGGAAGCGATCAATACATCATGACGTATCCGAATCCAAGTGAACAAAATTTCCAAGTAGCATTGCTCGATGAAAACTTGATTGGAACCGCGACTTTAAGCATGGTAGATGCAAGAGGAGTTTTAATTCACAGCGAACTCTTAGAAGTAAAAGCAGGAACTAATTTATTCTTGTTCAACAATACAGGATTAGCCCCAGGGATTTACTATGTGAAGATTAGTAAGGGTGCTTATAGTTCGGAAGTGGTGAAGCAAGTGGTAAGATAGCATGTAGTCGGTTTCGACTGCGCTCAACCCACTTTGAAGCTCATTGATTACCGTGGCTTTCGACTACGCTCAATCCACTTTCAATTTGATCATAAATACCCTTTGCAATTTTGTAAAGGGTATTTTTTTTATGTCCATAAATTTTCAGAAAGAATTGAAAAGAAGATTCGAAGAAAAATAATATCGGAAGTATAAACATAAGCTAATCAATAAGATTTTTATTTGAAGTCATGACAAAAAGATTTTCTAGTAAGAATGCAGCAACAAAATTTTTGAACATAATTTCTTCAACGAATCTATTTCAATAAAAAAAACTGCATATACAATTAATAATTAAATAATCTTAGTTTAAGTTTTTTCTCAATTAATGAATATTCAATCAAACATATTAAATATTCAATCAAACATATTAAATATTCAATTACTTGATTTTCTTTGGACCAAGTTTAGCTAATAGTATAAATTTAAGACATTAAAATCAATTAATATGTCTCCAATTTTACTGAACAACAATCAAAATACAGCTCAAAATTCAATCTTAGGATTAATTCAAAAGACCTCTAAAATATTTCAACAGTCGTTTTTTGCTTTACTGCTGTTGCTTGGGATAAGTGGAGGAGTTTGGGGGCAGACAACTCTTATTTCACCGACTGGCGACGGCGGGTTTGAAAATGGGGCTACTCCTGCACTTAACAACTGGATAGCAGTAAACTCTACAACTGATAACTGGATTGTTGGTGCAACTCCTGTAGTAAGTGCAGGAGCTAGATGTGCTTTCATCAGTTCTGGCGCCGCTGCCTGGACTTACTCTCAGACTAGTACTATTCAGCATCTATATTATGATGTTACTATACCAACAGGTGAAACAAAAATTACCCTTAATTTTAAATGGAAAGTAGGTGGTGAAGGAACAACCACCTCTGATTGGGATAATCTAAAAATTTTCTGGGGAACTACGGCTCTTGTGGGAACTCCGATTGCCAATACTGCTATAAGTGCTACTTATCAGGTATCTGGGACAGGTGCAACATCTGGAATGTATAAATTAAGTTCCACGTCTTATAATAATGAAACTATTTCTCTTACAGGTATATCAGGTTCAACATATCGATTGGTATTAAGTTGGAAATCTGATGTTTCTACCATTGCAAACCCTCCTGCAGCAGTAGATGAAATTTCTTTAGTGTCATCATTACCTGCCACCTATTATTACGTAGGAGCTGCTACAGGCAGTGATTTCTCAACTGCAGCAAGTTGGAATACAAATGCCAATGGTACAGGTGTTAACCGAACGACAGCTGCAACTACAGATATATTAATTATAGATGGTTTAGGTACAACTAATACTGCAGGTAGTATTACAATTGCTATGGCAGCAGCTCAATCTATAGGGGCTTTACAAATTACAAATAATACATCTGTTATTCTTCAATCTTCATCAACAACTACTAGGACTTTAACTTTGACGGGGTCTGTGGGTGATGAACTTAGTATTCTATCAGGAAGTTCTTTGAGTTTAAATAATGTAACACAAGCTGCGGCAATAGTTTTCACAACAGGAACAGGAATGACCGGTATTATTTCTGGCACTTTAAATATTGGTGGTAGCACCTCAAATGCTCTTACAACGACAGGTGGTACAGGGACCGTGGTTACTGTAAGTAGTACTGGTATTGTAAATAATTCGGTTGCAGCAGCGAGTGGTAACCTAACTGGTTCTGCTTCGACATTAGTTTTTGCAAATGGATCAGCGTTGAATGTAAGTGGCGCAACAACTGGTGCTCCTGCAATACCCTTAGCAACTTGGGGAGCCTCCTCAACTTTAACAATTTCTGGTTTAACAACTTCAACAACCACAGCTACAAATAATGTTCAGACCTTTGGAAATTTTGTATTTAATTGTCCCGCATTGACTACTACTATGAGTTTCTTTACAACAAGTACAACTGCTATTATTCAAGGTAATTTAGTTATTACTGCTGGTGCAACTGGTGGAACAGGTATATTTAGAGCTCTTACAACGGGTACTTTGACAGTAAATGGAAATGTAAATGTGCTACAAGGAAGATTACAGTCTGCAAGTGGAGCGGGAACTTTCAATGTTTTAGGAAACACAACTAATAGTTCAAACGGAATTTTAGAAATTAACGGTGGAACTTATTCTCAAAGAGGGACTACGTTTACTAACAATGGTGTTTTAACGGGAGTAGCTGCATCAGCAACCTTACAATTTTTTTCACCAACAAATACTGCTCAAACCTATACAGGGACAGGAAGCGTATTAACGAATATAGGAACTATTTCTCTTCAAAATAGTGGTGGTTTATCCATTTCAACTACAAATACAACACCTGTTTTACGTGTTAACCTTTTCATTGGTAATTTAACAGGATCAAATTTGATTACAATAGGTACAGGTGCTGCTTTGGCTTGTACGGTTCAGATCGGTGCAACCGGTTTAACAACTTCCGGTGGATCATTTTTAGCAGCGCCTGTATTTGCATTGGGAACAGGTACTTACAGCATAATTTATGCTCAAGAAAGTGTTTCAAGAACAACTGGTTTTGAAATCCCTTCAACCAGAATAGTATCAAGTATTAATAACTCAAATTCAAATGGGGTTATTTTAGCCGGTGGAAATCTATCAACAGCTGCACTAACATTTAGTACAGGTTGTGGAAATATCACAACATCTTCTTCTAATGTTTTAACAATAAGCGGTACAGCAACAACAGCAATTACCAGAACTTCAACTACTGCCTTTGTAAATGGTCCTTTAGAATTGACTTTGCCTGCAAGTTTAGTTTCTGGTTCAACCTATTTATTCCCTATTGGAAAAACAACTATTTATCCTTTCGAATTAGTAAACCCAACTACAAACGCAGGTGGAACAGTAGTCGTAAGAGCAGAAGTTTTTGATGGTAACTGTGGAGGAACTGCAGGTAATATGATGGGTACTTTAAGTACTTCGCGTTATTGGGCAACAAGCGTTTCGTCAGGTTTTGGGAATTTAACTAATACCAATATTCGTTTATCAGATGCTTCAACCACAGGTTTTGATGCAATTGCTAATAGCGCCACTGCAACAGGCGCATATGCTATTTCTGGTGGAGCAACCTCTACGGTAACAAGTACAACAATTCAAACACTTACTCCACTTACAACTCTTTCAGGGTTTTATGTTATGGGGGCAAAAGCCGCCGCAGTACTTGCGACACCTTCAATTAATCCTTCTGGTAATCAATGTGCCCATGTTTCAAGAGCAATCAGCGTACTAATAACACCTGGAGGCGGTGTCGTAACTTCAGTAAATTTAAATTATAGTATTAACGGCACACCTCAAACAGCAATAGCGATGAGTAATTCAACTAATAATGGTGGTTTAAATGCTGATACTTGGACAGGAACTCTACCTACTGTAACACCAGTTAATGCATCAATTACATGGTCGATAACTGCTACTGATGCAAACTCACTAGCCAATACAATTAGCGGAACTGGATATCAGGACGCACCCAACACAGGTATTACCGCAACAGCAAGTGCTTCGCCAAGTACAGTTTGTGATGGAAGTAATGCTAGTTTGAGTTTGAGTTTAACAAAAAGTGGAAGTGTTCAACTTGGTACAGGAACTTCTTTTACATCTTCAACCGGATATCCTACAGCATTTGGAAACTATTGGTACCAAGATTGGAGTCAAATGGTTTACACTGCTGCAGAACTCAATGCTGCTGGGCTTTCTGCAGGAAATATAACTGCCTTAACATTTAATTTAGGAGCGGCTGCTAGTCCTGCTGCTGTTGGAAATTATTCAATTAAGCTAGGATCTACAAATAACAGTACATTAAGTACATTCACTACAACAAATTTAACTACGGTGTTTTCAGCTACTTCAATCACGAGTGTTGTTGGTGATAATTTAATAACTTTTTCAACGCCATATAATTGGGATGGTGTTTCTAATATTATTTTGGACATTAGAGGAACAGGTGCTTATTCAACTGGTAATGCAACAACAATATATACTACAACAAGCGGAAACACAGTTGTATATGCATATACTTCAACAACAAACTCTTCCTTTTGGACGTCAAATCCAACAGCAACAACTTCTACATCAAGATTAAATATTAAGTTCTATGGAAATCAGGTACCTACCCCATCCGCATATTCTTGGTCAAACGGCTCATCCACACTTGGAACAACCAATCCTTTAACAACTGCAATTACCAGTGGACTTACCTACACTGCAACTGCAACAGTAAATGGTTGTCCAATGACAGCTTCTGTAACTCCAACGGTTAATCCATTACCTACTGCGCCAACAGCAACCAATAGTGCACAATGTGGTGCAGGTCTACCTAGTGCAAGTGTTTCGGATCCTAATGGATTTACTGCACCTACTTTTAAATGGTATAATGCTGCTTCAGGAGGGACATTATTACAAAATAGCACTGCAACCACTTATTCTACTTCAATAAGTACAAGCACTTCTTTTTATGTTTCGGTTGTAAATCCGTCAACAGGATGTGAAAGTTCAAGATCTTCAGTCACCGTAACTGTAACACAACCTGATGCAATTTCTGCATCAACTAGTGCTGCCTCTATTTGTCTAG
>CALPQA020000195.1 GCA_943325595.2 Auritidibacter sp. Marseille-P8566 | reverse complement strand
TTTTCTTGATTGTATTTTTTCCAAAAAGTTTCAAAAGAAGGCTCTAAACGCGCTTTTCCACTTTGAATAACTGAACGACATTCTGTAAGTGCCAAAGTGTACATTCTTTCTACAGAAAGATCTGCATCTGTACTTCTGTGAATACCGTCAGGATATTGTTGATAACCACTAGCAACCATTGCTAAACGAGCACGGAAACCTTTTACAAAAGCTTTATTAATGCGTTCTACACTAGCTGTATTTGCATTTTCGTTAGGCCAAGGACACAATTCTGCTGCTTCACCAAGATCGGCAATAAGTTGTTTGTAAATGACATCACGACTTGTTTTTGGCAAGTATATTGTTTCAGAAGTTATTGGTTCAAAACGTGCAGGAACATCTCCCCAAGTTTTCAATAAATCGGCATAATAAATTGCACGTAATGTTAATGATTCTCCCAATAAATGACCTAAATCGCTTCCAGGAGTTGGGTTACCATATTGACGCAATCCACGAATACAGATATTTGCACGTTCAATACCTGCATACATCATCGCCCAAACATTGTTAGTCGTATTCATTTGACTGTTGTTTGGTTTTGCATCATATGTACAAAGACTTGGTTTATCATCCGTAGTTGATTCTGATGAATTGTACCATTCGGTATCCGTATTTAAACCATACCAAGAAAGGAAACGTCCTCTGTAAGAATTCGTTTCTGCAAATGGAACTTTGATTCCATCAACAGCACCTTTAGCCAATCCTGCTGTAGAAAAAATAACTGATTCATCAAGTGATGATTTTGCTGGCGCTTCTAAGTAATCTTGACAAGAAGATAAAAGTCCAGATAGTATTATTCCTGAAATTATTATTATTTTTTTCATATTCTAAATATTATTTTAATTAAAAGCTAAGGTTTAAACCAAATACAACTTGTCTGCTACGAGGGTAAGGAGAGTAATCTACACCAGGTGTTAATTGCGTTCTTCTTCTTGTAGAAACTTCAGGATCCATACCTGAATATTTAGTAAGGATGAAAACATTATTACCAGTAGCATAAAATCTCAATTTAGAAAGTCCTATTTTAGAGATAATAGATTTTGGCAACGTGTACCCTAGTGACAAACTGTTAAGTCTAATAAAAGATCCATCTTCAACTGCCCAATCACTCATTACAAAACGAGTCATATAAGGAGACCACATTGTAGTATTTTCATTTAAAGCTGCCAAAGCAGTAGGATCAGTAACTAATGCACCTGAAGCAGGATCAACATTTGTCCATCTAACTCCATCCCCAACAATTGTACTTAAATTTCTGTATTGACTGTTCGGTGTAGAAGATGTAAATTCGATTTTATTAGCATTGTAAATATCATTACCAAAGCTCCAGTTGAAAGCTGCCGAAAGGTCAAAACCATAAGCATTTGCATTAATTACCATTCCTCCAGTATGTTTTGGATTTGCATTTCCAATAACCGTTTGATCTTTCGCATTTACAAGTCCATCGCCATCAATATCTTTTAATTTCATAGAACCTGGGCGAATAGCACCAATAACATAAGAACTGTTTGCAACACCTGGTTTCAAAGTATATACTCCTCCAACATAATCAAAGTCGGATACTTCATAACGTCCATCATTTTTATAACCGTACATCAAACCTATTGGTTGTCCTACATTAACTACAAAATCATTTCCGATTGCAGTAGAAGCCCAGTTTGTTGATTCACCAAAATTATTCATCACACCAAGTGAATTGATACGGTTTTTATTGATTCCAATATTGAAAGCAAAATTCAAACCATAATGAGACTTCTCTAAAGCTACTAAATTTAAAGTAGCTTCAACACCTGTATTTTGAACTTCTCCCATGTTTCTGTATTGATAATCATAACCTGTTCCTGGAACTAGAAATGGAATCAATAAATCTTTTGTTAGGTTTTTATACACTTCAACAGAACCACTAATACGTCCTTTGAATAAATTATAATCTAAACCTACGTTTTGAGTCACCGTAGTTTCCCATTTAAGGTCTGGATTGGCCATTATTTTTGATGGAGCCCAGAAGTTTGTCACCCCGTTTATCCAAGAAGTTGCAGTTGATTGAAACGTTTGAACAGTTTGTCCAGTTGGAATATTATTATTTCCAGCTTCACCATAACTCAATCTAAGTTTAAGTGAGTTGATCCAAGTAATAGGTTTTAAGAATTCTTCTTCTGAAATTTTCCATGCTAGAGCGGCAGCTGGGAAATAACCCCAACGATTAGCACCTAAAAATTTACTAGAACCATCGGCACGATAGGTTGCTGTAAAAAGGTAACGGTTATTTATATCATAATTTACACGACCAAAAAAAGATAGTAATTTATCATCTGGACTGTAGAAATTATCTACTGATTGCGGTGTACCTTGAGAAGTTAGGTTAATTGCATTATCAAAACTAAAAAACTTTGGAAATGCATGAATGGTGCTTGTAATTTCGTTTGTTTTATAAGCAATTGTCTCTTCACCTATTAAAACCTTCAATTTATGTTTGTCTCCAATTAGGTTTTTAAAATCATAATTTACAGTATTTGCATTTCTAAAGCGCAAATCTTTACGATTACTAATTATTAATGCAGACAATCCTTGATTTTGTGCTAATGGAATATTATCCACATAATAAGTTGAGCGGCCATAGAAACGATAATCCATAAAGTCATAATTATCTAATCCTAAATCTGTTTTGAATTGAAGGTTTTTTATAATTTTCCAAGAAAAACTTCCTAACATATTAAAATTCTTTCTCAATTGTTTACGGTTATTATCAGCAGCCGCTACGAAAGGATTAATTAGATAACTTGACAACGCCTCATCCGTATTATCAGTTGTGATACCTGGCAAAGGGATTGGAGAGTATCCAACGCTGTGTCTCAAACGAGCATCTGCCGAAGAAATTTCTTTTTGTTCATTTGCTCCTCCTCCATCAATTTGAGTATCCGAGTAACGCATTGTAAATGACAAATCTATTTTATCTGAAGCTTTACTTTTTAAACTTAATGACAAGTTATTTCTTTTGAAATAAGAACCAATCATAATCGCTTTTTCATCAAAATTTGCATAATTAAAATTGAAGCTCATTTTTTCTGAACCTCCTCTAATCCCTAAATCATGACTTTGAACTTCACCTAAACGTCCGTAAATTTCTTTTTGCCAATTCGTTCCTTTTACACCTGCAAAAAGGCTAGGATTTTGCCATGCTCCAAAAACTGAATCATAAGAGTTCAAATCATTTTTAAGTAAGGCATATTCATATTGCCACTTAACAAAATCTTCTGGCTGAAGCACATCAATTATATTAGCAATCCTTTTTGCACCATAAAAGGAATTGTATGAAACCGTCATTTTAGCACCGTCTTTGCCACTTTTTGTTGTAACAATAACAACTCCATAAGCACCTCTAGATCCATAAATTGCAGTTGAAGAAGCATCTTTCAAAACCGTAATAGATTCAACATCAGAAGGCGAAATATCACTGATACTGTTTACAGGAAATCCGTCAACTATCAATAACGGTGAACTTTCTTGCATTAAGGATCCACCACCTCTAATTTTTATTTTGACATCTGCATCAGGAGAACCTTCCGTAGAAGTAACTTGAACACCAGCAATACGACCCGTAAGCGTTTCGGCAACACTCGCCATTGATAATTTTTTCAAGTCATCACCAGAAATAGTAGCAACTGAACCTGTTAAATCAGATTTTTTTGAAGTTCCGTATCCAACAACAACTACTTCTTCAAGTTTTGCAGCAGAGTTTTTCAAAACTACATTTACAGTACTGTTTTTACCTACAGTTTGTTCATACGTTTCATATCCTAAGTAGGAGAAAACCAATACACTTTTTGTACTTGCTACTTTAATTGTAAATTTTCCATCCAAATCAGTACTAGATGAATTTTTAGTGCCTTTTTCGGCAATATTCACCCCTGGAATACTCATTCCAGACGCATCAATTACAGTACCACTGATTGTGGTGCTTTTTTGAGCACTCATTTCGGTACTCATGAGCGAAACTAAAAAAAGGGATAAGGCAAAAAAGTAATTTGCACCTTTTTTAAATAAACTTCTAATACTCATAATTTAATTATTTGTTAGTTATTAATAGATTGGGTAATTATTTTTTTGGGCTTTCAATCAAAGCACCATTAATTTGTGTATTTATGAATTTTAAATTTTCAACATTCTCAATAGAAAAGTTGGATTTGACTTTCTCAATCGTTACGTTTTTGAAAACTATATTTTTAATGGGAGAATCTTTTTGACCTTTTGCAAGAATGCCATATCTACCTCCATTTTTTACTTTAACATTTTCAAAATAAATATTTTCTATGCGCGGCATAAAATTTCCAGATTGGTTTCCATGAACGGAATAAAACATATCAATCCCTAAAACGGATTCCCCAACTTCTCCAACTTCAATATTTCTAACAAAAATATTTTCAGTAAGACCACCTCTCCTTGTGTTGGTTTTGAGTCTGATGGCTCTGTCTAAATTTGGGCTGTTCATTTCACAATTTTCAACATAAACATTGCTAACACCAGCTGATATTTCACTACCAATAGTAACTCCTCCATGCCCGTCAAACATTTTACAATTTTGAACAATAATATTTTCACTTTTAATAGCAACTCTTCTACCATCGGCGTCTCTTCCAGATTTGATTGCGATACAATCGTCACCTGTATTGAAATTACAATTGCGAATAATAACGTTTTTTGAATATTCTGGGTCACAACCGTCATTGTTTGGACCATGACTTGTTACGGTAACACCATCAATAATAATATCAGTCGATTTTATTGGATGGATTATCCAAAAAGGAGCGTTTACAATTTTTAAATCTTTAAGCATTGCATTTTTACACTCAAAAAACTCAATAAAACTAGGTCTTAAATAATGCCCTTCCCCAAAAACACGATTAGAAACAGGAACTCCTTCTTCAGCCATATCCACTAA
>CALPQA020000194.1 GCA_943325595.2 Auritidibacter sp. Marseille-P8566 | reverse complement strand
TTACAAATACAAAATTAACCGCAATTTTATTCCTCAATGCGATAGTTTTGAGCCAAACGGATATACTAAAGAGGAGATGAAATTAGTAAAAGAAACCAAGAAAATCTTAAGCGACGATACTATCAAAGTTACGGCTACTGCAGTTCGTGTTCCCGTAGTTGGCGGACATAGTGAAGCGGTAAACGTAGAATTTACTTCTGATTTTGATGTGAATGATGTACGAACTATTTTGAGTCAAACGGACGGTATCGTGGTTCAAGACAATCTTGATACATTTACCTATCCAATGCCAAGATATGCCGAAGGTAAAAACGAGGTTTTCGTAGGTAGAATTCGTCGGGATGAAAGTCAGGAAAACACATTAAATATGTGGATTGTTGCTGATAATTTACGAAAAGGTGCTGCTACAAATACGATTCAAATTGCCGAATATTTAGTCGCAAATCAATTGGTGTAAATCCAATTTTATTACTAAAACCGTCTGTTTTACAAATCACAAACTTTGTTAAAATAGACGGTTTTCTTGTTTCCTTTTTTAAATTTGCATGGCATGAAAAAGAAAAAATTTCTTATCCATTTTTCTTTAGTGATTGCAATATTGTTTTCAATATTGTTTCAATCATTCGATTCGTATGCCCACTTTAAAAAGGAAATTTCTGAGTCGAAGTGTCTCCATGAAAGCACTTCAAAACACGAAATTACACACCAACACCATTCTTTAGAACACTGTTTTGTATGTAAATTCACTTTCAGTGCAGCAGTAACTTCTGCGTTTCTGATTTTCAAAACTAAAAACCCAACTATTGAAAATCCAAAAGGATTTTGCTACTCTGAAGTATTCAAAACCTTTTCTGAAAATTCAAACCCTCTTCGTGGCCCACCCGTTTTTAAAGTTTAATCTGTATTAAATCAGTTTTTTATAGCTGATGAAATTTCATCATTAAAATCATAAAAATGAAAAAAATCATAATTACCCTTTTTTTAGGGTTTTCGGCGTTGGTCAATGCGCAAAATAAAATATCAGGAACCATTACAGATAAAGAGAATCAACCAATTAAAGGGGTTGCTGTCTTTATTCCTGATTTACATAAAAGTTCGGAAACAGACGAAAATGGCGTTTACTCGATCAACAATTTACCCAACGGAAATATTAAAATCACATTTTCATTGCTTGGTTTTATAACCCAAAATAAAGCTGTTGCTGTTCAAAACGGGGACAATAAGTTGGATATTGCTTTAGAACCAACCCTATTTCAGATGGACGAAGTTATTGTTGCTACCGCTTTCAATAAATTACAATCGCAAAACGTCATGAAAGTCGAGCATGAAAGTATGAAATCGCTACAACAAAATGGAACAGCAACTTTGATAGAAGGATTGGCTACTATTCCTGGAGTTTCACAAGTTTCAACGGGAACTTCCATAGGAAAACCAGTTATTCGGGGATTGAGTGGGAATCGGGTTTTGGTATATTCTCAAGGAATTCGTGTTGAAAATCAGCAGTTCGGTGACGAGCATGGATTGGGATTAAATGATGCAGGAGTTGAAAGTGTAGAAGTAATCAAAGGACCTGCCTCGTTGCTTTATGGTTCCGATGCTTTAGGTGGTGTTTTGTATTTTAATCCCGAGAAATTTGCAAAAACGAATACTTTTCAAGGCGATTTCAGTCAGAAATTATTTTCAAATACACTTGGCAGTAATTCGTCTTTGGGATTAAAAACATCTAGTGAAAATTGGAAATTTTTAGTTCGAGGAAGCTATAATGTGCATGCTGATTATAAAATTGCAGACGGAAATCGAGTTACAAATACCCGTTACAACGAAAAAGATTTCAAAACTGGAATTGGATACAGTAACGCTCATTTTTCGAGTGTTTTAAGGTATAATTTCAATACATTAGATTTGGGAATTCCGGAAAATAGAATTGCAATGCAAAGAAACAATTACGCCACAAACTATCCAAAACAAGGCGTTTTCAGTCATTTGCTGAGTTGGAATTCAACTGTTTTTTTTAAAAATTCCAAATTAGACATTGATTTAGGGCATATTTCAAATGACAGAAGCGAATTTGAAGACAGTAATATTGCGGTTTTGCACATGAAATTGAACACCACAAATTATGATTTGAAATACCATTTGCCGAAAATTGGTAAAGTAGAATCTATTTTTGGAGTTCAAGGAATGCACCAAACCAATTTAAATTCAGGAGAAGAATTTTTAATTCCCGATGCTACAACAGCTGATTTTGGTGTTTTTGGAACTGCCAATTATGAATGGAATTCGAATGTTTTACAGGCGGGAATTCGCTTTGACAATCGGAATATTACAAGTCAAAGCCACGGAATTTCTGGTGATGAAGGTTCCTTTGAAGCCATTGACAAAACATACAATAGCATCAATGGATCGTTGGGTTACAAAACCAATTTGGCCAATAATTTGAAATTGCGCCTCAACTTGGCTTCAGGTTTTCGTGCTCCAAATTTAGCAGAATTAACTTCCAATGGAGTCCACGAAGGAACAAACCGTTATGAAATTGGAAATAGCAGTTTAAAAACAGAGCAAAATGTGCAAACAGATTTAAATTTGGAATATAAAAACAGTCATTTTGAGTTTTTTGTGAATGGGTTTTACAATCACATCAACAACTATATCTATACCAATCCTTCGGGAATAATGATTGCTGCAAATGATGTTTTTAATTATATTCAGAACAATGCCAAATTATATGGTGGTGAAATTGGGCTTCATTTTCATCCCCATCCTTTGGATTGGCTGCATTTTGAAAGCAGTTTTGAAACTGTTACAGGAAAAAAACAGAATAGCGATTACTTGCCTTTAATTCCTGCAAACAATTGGAATAACACCCTTCGCGCAGAATTTGAGGTTAAAAACTGGTTAAAAGAGGGTTTTGCGACACTTAATGTTTCTAACACTTTCAACCAAAATAACGTGAATGGATTTGAGACAAAATCGAATGGCTACACTTTGGTAAATCTTGGAATCGGCGGCAATTTAAAGTTGGGTAAAACAGCATTTAATATCAATTTAAACGGGAATAATCTTTTGAATAAAAGTTACATTGCCCATTTATCAAGGTTAAAAACGGATGGAATTCCGAACATTGGGAGAAATATTGTTCTAGGAATCAATTTCAATATTTAAAAAAAGCGACCCAATACTAAACTGTTGGGGCGCTTTTTTAATACTCTAATTTTCCAATGTGACGCATTACACGTACAATTTTATCTTTCCGTTTATTGATATAAACCGTTGAATTTGTTGCTTTATATTTCCTGGGATTTGGCAAAATTGCGGCTATTCCAGCAGCTTCTCTAGCGGTAAGGTTGGAAGCGTCTTTTCGATACCAATATTCCGCTGCAGCTTGAGCGCCATAAACTCCGTTGCCCATTTCAATGGAATTTAAATAGACTTCCATAATTCTTTCTTTGCCCCAAACCAATTCAATTAGAACCGTAAAATAGGCTTCAAACCCTTTTCGGATATAACTTCGTCCTTGCCAAAGGAAAACGTTTTTTGCCGTTTGTTGTGAAATCGTACTTCCGCCTTTAATTTTTCGGCCTTTTTGATTGTTTTTTAATGCTTTTTGCATTGCCGTAAAATCAAATCCATGATGCACTAAAAACGTTCCATCCTCACTTGCAATTACTGCCTTTTGTAGGTTTTTTGAGATTTTTTCTAATGGAACCCAATCATGATTACAATACATTTCTTTGCCTGCAAACTTATTTTCAAGAGTTCTAGAAACCATTAAAGGTGTAAATGGAACGGGTACAAATTTTAAAACTACCACTGAAAACAATGATATTCCAACAAACCAAACCAATATTTTAAATAAAATTCGAGTAATTTTCTTAAACATAAAACTATTTTTAAATTAAATCTGCCAATTCATTTCCGATTAAACTTCCAATGGCAACTCCCATCCCGCCCAGTCTAACGCCACAGTAAACATTCTCGGAAAGTGCTTCAACAATTGGATTTTTGGTAGTTCCCAAGCCCATAATTCCACTCCAGCGGTGTTCTATTTTGAATTCTTGATGGGGTAAAATTACTTCTTTTAATACTTTTTCCAATCGGTTTTGGATTAATTCTGTTTCGCCAAATTCGGAAGTAGCTTCGCCTTCAAAATCCAAATTTCGTCCACCACCAAACAAAAGTCTATCGCCAATATTTCTAAAATAATAATAACCTTTGTCCAAATGAAACGTGCCTTTTATATTCAGATTTGCAATCGGTTCTGTAATTAAAACTTGCGCGCGAGCAGGTTTTACTTGTCCTTTTGTAATTTCAGAAGCGAAACCATTCGTGGCAAAAAGTAATTTTGAAGTCTTAAAACTAAAATCTCCAAGCGCCACCTCAACATTGGTTTCATTGTCATTAAATGAAGTCACTTTTTGTTGGTTCAAAATCAAAATATCATTTGCAGCAGCTTGTTTTAATAATTCCTGCATCATCATTCCGGTATCAATCTGACCTTCAAACGGATTGAAAATCACACTTTCGTGAATACCATTAAATCCGAAACGATCAATTTCTTTGGTAAAAACATCCGATTTAAAAAGCGGATTCAATATTTCATTGATGAAAGGAAGTTTGTTCAAACATTCAATATACGTCGCTTCGTGTTCCTTTAAAAAAAGTTCGTAACCGCCAAAAGGTTTGTAATCTAATTTGTCGTCGCCAACTCTTTTTCGCAGTAATTGCAATCCTTGCCAACGTTTTTGAATGAGCTGAATTACCTCTTCTTCGGTATGCGACTTCAAGTCATCAATTATTTCTGAAAGGCTTCCAAAACAGGCAAAACCAGCATTTTTAGTACTTGCTCCTTGCGGCAAAATCCCTTTTTCGAGTACCAAGATTTTGCTTTCTGGGAACCGTTCACGTAATCTCAAAGCGGCATGCAAACCCACAATTCCACTGCCAACAACGGTGTAATCTACATTGGTAAACCAATTTTTTATTTCCCAATAACTG
>CALPQA020000193.1 GCA_943325595.2 Auritidibacter sp. Marseille-P8566 | reverse complement strand
TGTATTTACAGTTTTCTATCTCGTTTAATTATCAAAAGTTATTATTATGTCAGACGCTCACGTTTCTAATACAAAAAGAATTTGGTTTGTTTTCGCCTTATTATCAGTCGTAACAACCGTTGAAGTTTTCCTTGGAATTATCAAGCCAGATGCTTTGCATTTGAATCATTTTCTAGGAATGAATTTGTTAAATTGGATATTTTATATCCTTACTATTTTTAAAGCTTACTATATAGTTTGGGCATTTATGCACATGGAAGGCGAAAAAAGCGTTCTTAGATATGCAGTTGTGGTACCTGTGATATTCCTAGTAATCTATTTATTATTTATTTTATTGACAGAAGCAGATTATATATTTGAGGTTTTCAAAAATTCTACCATTAAATGGAATTTTTAACAACATATTAATTCAATAAAAAGGTACGCATTGCGTACCTTTTTTTATATTTGTATAAATATATTTAAAGTTCTAATGAAAAAAAATTTTGTTCTTTTTACCCTTTTTATTCTGCCAATCGTAGCCTATCTTTTTTTTGCTTCGGGTATCAATAGCTTTACCAAATTGCCCATTGTAACTTCAAAAATTCCTGATTTAGGAGTGTGGAATTCCTTAAAAGGGGATAAAGTTTCACTAAACAATAAAATTACCATTCTAGGTTTCTCTGGAACCGATCTGTTGAAGAAGAGAGGTAACTATTTTAATTTAAATCAGAAAATTTACCAACAATATCATTCTTTTAAAGATTTGCAATTTGTTGTGATTTGCCCTCTTGGAACAGAAAAAGATGCAAGATATATTGTCGAGCAATTTTCAACGTTTACCGATGTATCGCAATGGCATTTCGTATTCACTTCTACAGAAGAAATCCAATTGTATTACAACCAATTGAAATTAAAAAACAAATTAAATCCCAACTTCGGAACTTCAAATGTATTTATTGTAGATAAAAACAGAAACCTTCGTGGACGCAAGAAAAAAGACGAATACAAAGAAGGATACGACACTTTTTCACCATCCGATTTGAGTAACCAAATGTTGGATGATTTCAAAATCATTTTATATGAATACAGAGCAGCTTTGAAAAAAAATCATAATGCCGAACGTCAAATATAAGTAGTAGAAAATGATAAAAAACAAATCATATATCGGAATTTTCTTCGTCATTTTAGTATTTGGCATTTTTGCAATTCCTAAAATTATCGATAGAATCAAAAATGGAGAAGTTGTAAAAGGTGATAGATTAGATATTATTTCAAATCATTCTTCATCAGAACCATCTAAGTTACTCACTATTGGTCCTGCGCCAAAATTTGAACTCACCAATCAAAACAACAAACTAATTTCAAATAAAGACTACGCTGGTAAAGTGTATGTTTTAGAATTTTTCTTTTCCACTTGCCCTTCAATTTGTCCGAAGATGAATTTGAACATGATAACCATTCAAAACACTTTTTTTGGAAACCCTAATTTCGGAATTGTTTCTATTTCAATCAATCCAGAACACGATACGGCAGCAGTTTTAAAAGAACACGCAGAAAAATTAGGCGTAAAGTCAACCAATTGGCATTTTCTTACTGGGGACAAAACCAAAATATTCGAATTGGCAAACAAAGGATTCAATGTTTATGTAGGAGAAAATGCAAAGGCTAATGGCGGATTCGAACATTCTGGATTATTTGCATTGATAGATAAAAACGGAAACATACGTTGCCGAAAAGACAATTTTGGAAACCCAATTTTATATTACGACGGAATCGAAAAAGAAGGCGTTCGTACTATCCAACAAGATATCGCAATTTTATTAAAAGAATAACATCATGGAAAACAATACAATCGAACAAAAATACAACAAATGGATTATCGCTTTATCTGTAATTATCCCAATTGCAGTAGCCGTTCTATTCAAAATTAAACTTAAAGATTTAGGTTTCAATGTATCGCCATTGCCTATTTTGCCTCCAATTTATGCAACCATAAACGGAATTACAGCAGTTTTATTAATTACCGCCGTAATCGCAATTAAAAACGGAAATAGAAAACGCCACGAGCTACTAATGAAAATCGCAATTGCATGCTCACTGGTTTTCTTAGTCTTGTACATCGCCTACCACATGACGACTGACTCTACTGCTTTTGGAGGTTCTGGAGCCATCAAATACATTTATTTTTTCATCTTGCTTTCACACATCGTTTTGTCCATTGCAACAATTCCTTTGGTCTTAATAACCTATGTGCGCGCCTTGGCCGAAAAGTTTGATAAACATAAAAAAATTGCAAAAATCACCTTTCCAATTTGGTTGTACGTAGCTGTAACTGGCGTAATCGTATACCTGATGATTTCCCCATATTATGTTTAAAATACAGCCAAGTCACAAGAACCAAGATACAAGAGTTGCAAGAAAAATAAATGGAAATGTTCTGTCTTATCTTGTTTCTTCCTTCTTTCTTCTAGCTTTTTCTCTATCAACAAATGCCCAATGTGCAATGTGTCGAGCGGCGTTAGAAAGTGAAGGAAATCAAGCCAAAGCCAAAGGAATCAACGACGGAATTGTCTATTTAATGGTAATTCCTTACATCTTAGTTGGACTCGTTTTCTTTGCCGTTTATAAAATGTATTCCAACAAAAACAAAGCGTAATCTCTTTTTTTTTTGAAGCGAATTGTCCGTCTTTTTCAGGAAATGCAATTCCCGCTTTCCATTACAATTCCCGCTAAAAAGCGCGGGATTTCCATTGCTATCGGGGCTAATTTTTAGTTGATTTGCTTATTTGCTTATTTGTTTATTTGTTTATTCGGGAAATTCGTTTATTTGGGGAATCTGTGAAAATCTTTATAATCTGTGGCAAAAAAACTATCCAACTACCGTCATTGCCGCAAATGTTCTCTGCTTTGTCAATCTGAATTTATTTCAGATTCTTTTGTGTCTTTTGCTTTTAAAATTCTTTTGTGTCTTTTGTGGTAAAAAAAATCTATTTAATTCCATCCACAGCAACATCCACAGCACCATTCACTTTTATAAAAGCAATAATAGCCTTGTTCGTTAATTGTATTTTTTGAAATTGAATGTTGCTAATTGTTCCATTCACAAAAACACCTGGTATCGGAGAATAATTCTTCAAATATTTCATCATGTTTTGTTTTCCTTCCTCCAAATTAGGTTGAATAGAATAACGGCAACTTTCCTGAATTTTTCGCAAAACCATTCCTTGAGCCAACCAATTGGCCGTTTTCAATAATTTGCTTTTTGTGTCCAAAACATAATCCAACTGATCAAAATAAATTTCTTTTGTAGTTTCGTTAAACTGCGGATAACCTGCTAAATAAACCGTTCCATTAATGCTTCCCAACATGTCTAAGGCTATTACCATTTTTCCGTTTTTGTGCCAAATCGAAACATTTTGAACCGTAACTTTTTTGCTTCCACTGCCGTATTCTTGACCAGCAAAATTCTTAGTAATAATTTTCGAAGCATCTTGATAACTTGAAACCGCAACAATATTTGCCGAAATTTTATCAGGCATTTGTGTCACCGATTTCAAAACAATTTTATTTCTATCAAATTTTGTTACAGGTTTTTGACCAATTAAGGTTTCCATGTTGCATTTCAAACCCATTTCCAAAGTGATGGTTTCTTTTTTGAATTTTGCATCCGTAGCATACAATTCAATAGGCGCAATTCGAAGCCAACTTTCAAAAGCTTCGTTCATTTGAAACGGTGTACATATCTTTTCCAAAGCATCCAAAACATTAGGTTTAAAATCCATTGACTTTTCAATAGCTTCGTCAATTTTTCGCTCAATCTTCGATTTAAAAAGTTTCACTGTTGGATTAATCAAATAGGTAATCGGAATTGATTTCCCCATCACAATTGTAGTTGGACTTTCATTCCAATCCAAAGATTTAAACTCGGTTTTGGTATTCAATTTCCAATTAGATAAAGCCACATCGCTCACCAAAGTAATGTTTCCATTCAAATTAAATTCACGGATAGTATACAAGGAAATTCCTAATTTATCTGTTCCAATTCTATATTTCACGGTTGTTTTTAAAGGTAAAACAGTCGTGATTTTTCCATCCGTATTTTTGATTGAAATGGGAGCCAATTTCCAAATCTTCATTTCAATATCATCATCCTCAATGGTGTTGTCTTCATATATCAAACCATTCATAAATTTATTGGTTTGATTTTCTATATCTTGTAATTTGATTGCAATTGGAATATTAATATAAGAAGGTGTATTTTCATAAACCAATGGCGAAGCATCGTCTGGTTCAGGTTTCAAGGCAGTAATTTTGGAAGTGGTAGCGCAACTTGAAATAAGAACAAGTACTAAAAGTAACGTAATTTTAGAAAGAGTTTTCAAAACGATTTTTAATTTAATTTGGGTGCAAAATTAATTTTATTTTCTCTCAAATACTAAAATTCCACAAACATAATTTCCTAAGAATCGTCTAATAAGATTAAGTTAAATTTAGTTTAAATTGCTAAAAATAGTTAAATTTGCACTTGTATCAACCGATTTAGAATAAAGCACTTTATGAAACAAACATTTAGTAGTAAAATCACATTGACCATAGTGCTTTTTTTAGGTTTGCTTTCTCAAGCACAATCCAAAAAATGGACTTTAGAAGAATGTGTTGACTACGCCATCAAAAACAATATTTCTATCAAGCAATCAGAATTAGATGCTAAATCTGCGGCTGTTGAGAAATCTGCTGCAATAGGAAATTTCCTTCCAAACTTTAATATCAATGGTTCCCATTCATGGAATATTGGTTTGAACCAAAACATTACAACGGGTTTATTAGAAAATCAAACGACGCAATTTACTTCTGCAGGAATAAATTCTAATGTTGCGATTTATAATGGAATGCAAAATCAAAACCTTTTGCGAAGAGCCAATCTTACAATGGTAGCTTCAAAATTCCAACTTTCAAAAATGAAGGACGATATTGCTTTGAACATCGCCAATGCCTATTTGCAAATCCTTTTCAATAAAGAAAACCTAAAAGTTCAAAAAGAACAATTGTCAAAT
>CALPQA020000192.1 GCA_943325595.2 Auritidibacter sp. Marseille-P8566 | reverse complement strand
TTGAAGCTCTTGAGCTTTCAATACCACTCACAAGACCAGTTTGTGAAACATAATAAGTAGTTGTTCCTGCTGCAGTAGTTGTAGGAGTTGGAGCCGTTGTAGTGGCTGTACCTCCTGTGGCTACAGTATACCAATTTAAAGTGCTTCCAGAATTAGCAGTTGCGCTTAATGGAGTAGCAACATTACCAACAGTATAAGTTACATCTGAAGTGATTGGAGCATTTACTGATGGTCTGTAATCTAAACCTGTGTAAGTTGCAGCGTTAGTATCATACGCTTTGGTCAACAAACCTGCGCTTGAAGCAAGAGTAGTGTTATATGCATTTGCCCAAGTAGTAATGTCAAAAGCACTTCCAGAGTTAACAACATAATTAGTAGTACAACCAGCTAATATGTTATTTCTAAATTTTAAAGAATTTGCAGTAGCATTAGCTTCTGTCAAAGTACCATCAATATGAAGTCCTTGTGGGAAATCCATGAAAACAGAGTTGTAAATACTCTCTTGTGTATTTCTTCTTATGTGAGCTCCTCCTTTATAGTAAGCGTTATAGGCAGCTCCACCAACTAGAGTTGGTCTAAAGCTTGGTCCTACTAAAGTACAGTTAGAAAAAACAGCAGTCGTTATTGGAGTACCAACACCACCATCTTTAGAAGAATTTAGTGTAGAGTCATTGTTGTCAGATTCGAATGCCTCAGATAAACTTTTATCAGCTCTGCTTGGATCTCTAACCACTAAACAAAATTGTACGTTTCCACTGAATGAATTATCAGTATCTAAATCATCATCTAATGTAGCAAATGTAACTAAGTGTTTACAGTTTACTGCTCCACCAAACCATTCGAAAGCATCATCTTTAGAATACGAAACTTGAACGTAATCAATAGTTGTTCCGCTTCCAACAGCTCCCATAGTTAAACCATTAATTTCTTTATCAACGGCTAATTCAAAACCTGGATATTCTATTCTTACATATTGCAAAGAACCTGAATTATCCGTATCATCAGGAGAAGCACCACCACCGTATTGAGTGTCAGCAGATATAGTAATACCTTCAATATTACCTAATCCTGAAGTTTTATTATAGTTTCCTTTTCCTAATAAAACTAAACCTCCCCAGTCACCTGAAATTCTAGATCCAGCGGCTCTGTCAGAAGTGAATACAATAGGATTGGTAGCCGTACCATTTGCAATTAATTTACTTCCTTTAGTAATAATAAGCGCACATGATGGATTCGTGTGGTCTCCGCGTATTACAGTACCAGGCTCAATTGTTAATGTAGCACCGTTTTTAACAAAAACTTGTGTTTTCAAATAATAAACATTATTTGATGTCCATGTTGTGTTTTCTGTGATGTTAGCTGTAACATCAACATTAGGAGTACCGTAAACAGCGTTCTGTGGATCAAAAGTTGTCCAAGAATCTGTCCATGCAGCCGCAGGAGCTGGAGCAAAAGCACCACGGTAAGTGGTGGGCTCAATTTGAGCAGATGCGGAAATGCAAATCAATGCAAATAACGCAATCAAATAATTTTTTTTCATTTTTTAGTGTTTTTAGTTATTAAACAGGGCAAATGTAACCCTGACATTTAAAGTTTGTGTATGGTGATTGTTAACATTAGATTATTATTATGTTAAGGGAGCTGAGAACCGTTTGGAAAAAAATATTTAACGTAATAAATAAAGGGGGAGTTTAAAAACACAAAAAGGTTCCGAAGAACCTTTCTGCTGAACAAATGAAAGTGTAGAAAATTAATCAATTGTTTTATCGTTATTCTAAAAATTATAACTCATGGACACTGAAAATGTAGTTCCCATTTTGGTTTTCCAAATTATATCATCTGTTTCGCTATTAAACCAATTATTTTTATTTTTAATATAATCGAAAATAGATTTGGATTTTTGATAGGAGGTGTCGTTATTTTGATAAAAAACCAGATCTTGGCTTAGAATGTTTTGAATATTTAATTTTAACTCCATTTTCTTGTCAAAGAATGTTTTTGATAATTGACAATCTAGTAAAGTCCTGCTTTTTTCCCATAATGTTGGTTCGGCTTCACTATTTCCCCCTACAGCAATACGATTCCCAACTCTATTTATATTAGCAGCTATAGTAAAACCATTTTCTGAATCAGCATATTGGATCCCCGAATTCAAAATATAAGGAGATTGTCCTTGCATTTGTCTCTTTTTTTCAGGGTTTGATGGAGCAACTATATTAGTAACATCAACTTCTGATGCTATACTGGAAATATTTGAAAATATAGTTAAGTTGTCTAATAATTTAGACCCTTCAAAATTAATCAAAGAAGAAAGTTGGGTTCTAAATTCAAATTCTAAACCATAATCGAAACCTGAACTAGCATTAAGATATCTAACTGTTTTATTTACGGCCGTAGCTTGAATTTCAATAGGGTTTTTGAACTTTTTATAAAAAACAGAAACTGAAAACAATTGATTTTTACCCGGGTAGGTTTCAAATCTAAAGTCATAATTTTGTATAGAGGCGATTTTTAAATCTTGATCTCCTTGAGTTGAAAACTGCGTTGAAAAATCATAAAAAAGCATAGGAGCCAATTCTCTAAATTCGGGTCTATTTAAAGTTTTAGAATAACTCAATCGTATGTTTCTTTTACTATCTAATGAATAAATTAAATTTGCCGAGGGTAAAAAATCATTTTGTTTGTTATCTAATGCTATAATTTTTCTCGCAGTTTGAGAATTTAATAACTGTCTATACCCTTCTGCTCGAAGCCCCCATATAATTCTAAAATCATTAAACTTATCGTCTAACATTAGGTAAGCTGCGTTCAAAGAAGAAGATGCTGTATAGGCGTCGGAGGGTGATGAAGCATCATATAAAGAAAAACCCCCAAGTCCAAGTGTAGGATTAATTATACCCATATTTTGTAAGCCAAAAATTGTTTTATCATCAGGAAATCCTTTAGATTCCAAAATACTTTCGTCAAAACTAATTCCTTGTTTAAAAAATTTTGTATAATGAAATTGTCTAGATGAAAAAATTCTATTTCTATCTTGGTAAAATAGGCCTGATTTTATTTCATGAGTAGAACTACTCCCAAATTTTTTTGAAATATCAACTTTTCCGTTATTATTAGACTCATTATTATTTGAATAAAAAATACCCCCTCCCCAGTTCGTTCCTCCAGTATTAGTGGGAATTTGAGCATAGTAGAATCCCGTACTAGAATCCTGAATATAGACATTTCTTCTTAAACTTGGAATAGTTCTATCTACTTTACTATAGGATCCTAACCAATTGATTTTTAATTTGCTTTCTGAAAAATAATGCTCCCCTATTAATTGACCAGTATATATTTTGTTACTCGTAAACCATCTAACGGATGAATAAAAATTAGTAGGGTCACTTGTAATATCTCTAACACCTAATCTTTCAATAACTCTATCGTCTGAATTTATACTAAAAATATTTTTAAAACTTAGGGAGTTGTTTTTGTTTATTTTTAAAGAAAAGTTGGCTAAAGCGCCTAATAATAATTGTTCTCTATATGTTTTATCTATTAAGTCCTCCGTTTTAACCCCAGGAGTTTCATAATCATTTCTACTAGTTTCATCAAAAACATTCGATTTGTTATAGGAAGCCGAAATCATAACCCCTAATGTCTTTTCCCCTATTTCATATCGTTGCCCGATTGAATATTGAAAAGATAGATTAGGGCTAAAATTTTTAGTCTTCAACTCCCAATCACTATTAACAGCCTTAGCAAAAGGAATTCTATCTTCAAGACTTAAATCTTTAAAAATCTTGGAATCAGGAATAGAAGAAGGAAGCGCTCTAGTTCCATCGTCAATTCCAAGCCAGTCGGTTTTGCCTCCTTCATAATATCTTTGAGTTTTGCCAGTTGTAATTGTATTGTAACCATTTCCATAAGATATTGACTGAAAATTTTTATCTGGAATATTCTTTGTTGTAATCTGTATGACACCTCCTGCAAACTCTCCTGTTAAATCAGGTGATGCCGTTTTTGTAATTACCAAATTATCAATCATATTAGACGGAAAAATATCAAAAGAAAATGCTTTTCTGTCGGGTTCTGAACTCGGTAGTGGCGCTCCATTTAAAAAATTAGCATTATAACGATCATTTAGCCCTCGAACAATAACGAATTTGTTATCTTGTATAGAAGCTCCGCTTATTCTTTTTAATACATCGGAAGTGGATTTGTCCGGGGTTCTTTTAATGGATTCAGCAGAAATTCCATCAGATACGCTAATGCTGTTTTTTTGCTGAAGTAATAATGATTTTACAGATTCTACTTTTGCATTTGTTCTAGTAATAACAACTTCTTTTAATTCGTTTTTGCTTTCTACCAAAGAGACCGTTAAGCTTGCGCCCTCATTTGCTGTTACAACAACTTCAGAAATAATTTTAGTCTTATAAGAACTTGTAGAAAATTGAACTTCATAAGTACCTATCGGAAGGTCACTAATGATAAAATTTCCGTCAAAATCAGAGGAAGTAGAGAATTTGGTATTGCTAACGTTAACATCCACTCCGGGGATAGTTTTCCCTGTTTTATCATCAATGATGGTTCCTTTTAATAGGGAGGTTTGAGAAAAAATGGAGTACGAAAAAACAAATAAAACAAGGGTAAAAAATAATTTCATTTTATAACAATTGATTGATAAACTATAATAGTTATTATCAGGCAAAATTATAATCTAAAAATCAGTGCAATGTTAACTTAAGTTTATTAAATCTTAAACTATTTTACATAAAATAAGCCTAATGTTAAATTAAAATTAAGGGGCGGTGGTTATTTAATGTTTATTTTAAATTGTTTCACAAAAACTAACTAAACACAAAGTCTTCAATTCATAAATGTTTGAAGGCTTTGAGGTAAAGAGAATATAAAAAATATATGTTTTCAGAGAAGGTTAAATTTATTTATTTTTTTCTGCTTTTGGAACAAGTGGTTTATACTTTTCATTTAACAATTTGATAATATCCTTTGTAATATCATATTTTTCTTCGGCGTATAAAACAGTTGCGGCATCAC
>CALPQA020000191.1 GCA_943325595.2 Auritidibacter sp. Marseille-P8566 | reverse complement strand
TTTTACAAATTAATAAAATTCAAATCTTTAATACGTTGGGGGAAAAGGTATTTGAAACCAATACCATTTCAGAAAACATTGTTTTTGGCACAATTCCGTCGGGAATGTATTTCCTTAAAATAATTTCAGATGCCTTTGAAGTGACAAAAAAATTGATAGTTGAATAAAAACAAAGCCTATTTTAAATGAAAAAAAAACTACTTTTAGGAATCATTATCATAAATTCAACTTTGTTCTTTGGACAAAGCATTTCTAAAACTATACAATTATTGCCAGATACAGGGGAAACTCAAAGCTACACGACAACTTTTGGTGAAGACCATGATTATTTGATAAATGTACCTTCATTTACAAATAATAATAACGGTACAATAACAGATAATGTGACGGGCTTAATGTGGCAACAAGTTGATGGTGGCGAGATGACATTTGAAAACGCAGTTACTTATTGTAATTCGTTAACGTTAGGAGGATATTCCGGTTGGAGACTACCAACTCCTATTGAAGCTTATAGTATTTTGATTCATCAAAACTCTAATCCAGCTATAAACACCAATTTTTTTACTTTGACAACAGCAGAATATTGGTGGACAAGTGTTTTTGAAAATAATTCTACTACGAAAGTTTGGTGTACTAATGCTGGCGGAGGAATTGGAAATCATCCAAAAATAGAAACCATAAGTGCTGGTGGAACAAAAAAATTTCATGCTAGAGCGGTTCGAACCGTTACAACACCCACAACGATTACTAATCATTTTACAGATAATGGAGATGCCATTACTGATAATCTAACGCAGTTGGTCTGGCAAAAAATTCCAAATACAGTAGCACTAACTTGGGAACAAGCTTTGGTTTATGCTGAAGGACTCACGATTGGAACTTCATCAGATTGGCGTTTGCCCAACATTAAAGAACTACAATCACTAAATAATGAATTGGCAACGAATCCTTCCGTTTTTTCACCCTATTTTTCAAATGTCGGAATTCATAATTATTGGTCGTCAACGACATTACCAAACCAAACTTTAAGTGCGTGGTATTGGAGTACTGCATTTGGAATTACTACTTACAGTGCTAAAACGGGTACAAATTATGTAATTTGCGTGAGAGGAACTCCTTCACTGGCTTTGAATAATATTGAATCTCATACTTCAATAAAAATAACTCCAAATCCATCTTCTGATTTTGTTTCCATTTCTTTTCCAAGTTACATAGGTTTAGCAAGAATAGAAATAGCCGATGCGTTGGGAAAAGTAGTTTTAAACAAAGAATTCATCATCAATTCTAAAGAGTACTTATTAGATACTGAGGGAATTTCGGATGGAATCTACTATTTATCTGTAATCAATGGAAATCAGAAAAATACCTATAAAATCGTAAAGAAAAAACAATGAAAAAAATACTTACAACACTATTAGTCTTCATCATTAGTCATTCAATTTTCGCGCAACAACACAATGTTATTTTTGTAATAGCTGATGATATTGGAGCCGATTATTGTGGTTTTTATTCTAATTATACACTTTATAACCCTATTCTAGACACCATTGCAATGCCAAATGTTAGGCGTTTGTTAAGTAGGGGAGTTCGGTTCAATAACGCATGGTCAAATCCTGCTTGTTCTCCCACTCGTTCGGGTATGATGACAGGAAGATATAGTTTTAGAACAGGAGTTGGAAATGCAATTGGTGGGAGTACATTATCGGTTTTGAATACAACTGAAATTACTATTCCACAATTATTAAATGTATATTCACCCAATGGAATTTCAAAAGCATTAATTGGAAAATGGCATTTACAATTGCCCTCGGTTGCTAATTATAGCAATCCAAATTTGATGGGGTTTAACCATTACGAAGGAAATCTATCGGGAGCACTTCCAGATTATTACAATTGGCAGAAAATCACAGATGGAATTGCCACTACCAATACAAATTATGCAACAACTGAGGTTGTAAACAATTCTATTTCTTGGATTTCCGCACAACCAACTACAAATCCGTTCTTTCTTTGGATGGCATTCAACGCGCCACATAGTCCTTTTCATTTGCCACCTGCAGGACTTTATTCTGATACCACTTTGAGTGGAACGGCTGCAGATATTTCAGCTAATCCAAAAAAATACTATAAAGCCATGGTTCAAGCTATGGATCACGAACTTGGTCGTTTATTTGATTACCTACAAAGTACAGGTAAGTGGGCTAATACAGATATCGTCTTTATTGGGGATAATGGGGATGATTCTGCTGTTAATCAAGGGGCTGGAAGTTCAAAAGGGAGCGTATATCAGAAAGGGGTTAGCGTGCCTTTCATAATTTCAGGACCAACAGTTGTAAGTCCAAACAGAAGTAGTGATGCGCTTGTTAATACCGTCGATTTATTTGCAACAGCATTAGAATTATTTGGATATTCCAATTGGCAATCACAGATTCCTTCAAATAAACCGGTAGATTCAAAAAGCTTAATGCCAATATTATTAAATACAGGAACATCGGTTAGGGAATGGGCTTTTACCGAGATTTTCAAAGACACTCCTACACCTGGAGATGGAAAAGCAATGAGAAATACAGATTATAAATTGATTAAATTTGACGATGGTACAGAAAAATTTTTCAATTTAACGACAAATCCAACAGAAACGATAAATCAAAATTTACTATTGGGAACTTTAACAACTACACAAAGCACCAACTACAGTTATTTGTGCAACCAAATGACAACTTTAGTTGGAGGACCTCAATATTGCAATGCACTTTCTGTAATAGATAATGGGCTTGAAGCCAATGAAAATAAGGTTTTTCCAAATCCTTTTCATTCAAAAATAAATTTAAAATCCTATACTGGAAATGAAAATTATGAACTCTATTCTAATCTTGGGCAACTTATTTATAAAGGAAAATTGATTGAGAATCAAGATTTTTCAGCATTATCAAATGGAATTTATTTTTTGAAAATTAGTGATAAAGTTACCTCAACAGTACAACTTATAAAAGAATAAATGTCTTATTTCGAAACCTTAAGAAACTATTTAGAACTTGGTTTTACTCACGTTATTCCTTTAGGCTTCGATCATATTCTTTTTATTTTGACACTGTTTTTTTTGAGTTCTAAAATTAAGACAGTACTCATTCAATGTTCGGTTTTTACTGCAGCCCACAGTTTGTCGCTAGGATTGGCAGCATCAGGATTTATAATTCCAAATGCTACTATCGTCGAACCATTAATTGCAGTTTCAATACTCTTTACAGCTATTGAAAACATTGTTCACGACAAAATAAACCCTTGGCGAATTGCGTTGATTTTCGGATTCGGTTTAATACACGGATTGGGATTTGCAAATGCCTTAAAAGAAATTGGATTGCCAAAAAATCAGTTTTTATCTTCGCTTTTGTCCTTCAATTTTGGGGTTGAATTAGGGCAAATCACAATTATTTTTGCTGCTTATTTTTTAATTAGCAAATGGTTTAGCAACAAAATTTGGTATAAAGAAAGAATCGTTTACCCTATTTCTACAATCATTGCATGCATTGCACTGTATTGGACAATTCAAAGAATTGTATTCCCAATTTAGTTTTTTACAATCAATAACGGAATGTCAATTTGGTGGCGCAACTTATCAACGGTGGTTCCGAAAAGAATGTCTTTAAATCCTGTATGTCCGTGAGTTCCCATTACCAGAATATCAAAATTTCCGTCGTTTATTATGGATGGAATTACAGCATTTGGTTTCCCAAAGCCCAATTTAATTTCAACGTTAAATCCTTTTTCGAATAACAATTTCTTGTATTCTTCCAATAATTTTTCGTCAATCAGTGTTTCGTGGTCATCAATGTTTTCTCCATAAATCATGGCACCAACAGTTTCTACCACGTGAATTAAGGTGTATTTTGCTTCTGTTCCACCCAATTGAAATGCATTATTTAAAGCAGCTTCATCGGCACTTGAAAAGTCAACAGCAACGGCTATATTTTTTCTCGAATAATTTTCAGATTTAGAAAATTGCAATTTTAAATTATGAGGAGAATGATTTTCGATGGCTAATTTAGGCTTGGATATTAAAGGTCGAAAAACAATGTAAAGTAACAAAATCAAGAATCCGAAAGCTATCGGAACTACTGTAAACCATAATACTGTTGCGTATTCTGAAGTTGTCAACCAGCTATAAATCTCATCAAAAACCAATTTTACATTTAAGGAAACAATTATTATAGCGACCAACCAAGAAATAATTTGAGTCGTTTTACTAATATGAAATCCCTTCATTTTTGATTTATCACTCACAAAATGAATCAATGGAATAATCGCAAATCCAAGTTGTAAACTCAAAATCACCTGACTCAATATTAATAACTTTCCAGTAATGCCTTCTCCAAAAACCGTGATTACAATTACAGCTGGAACAATGGCAATTAAACGCGTAATTATTCGACGAACCCAAGGCTGAATCCGTAAATTCAAATACCCTTCCATCACAATTTGACCTGCTAAAGTTCCTGTAATTGTTGAGCTTTGTCCCGCTGCTATCAATGCAACTGCAAATAATATTGGCGCATATTTACTTCCTAACAAGGGTTCTAAAAAACGATACGCATCTTGAATTTCAGCAACTTCAAACATTCCATTTTTATAAAATGTGGCTGCTGCCAATATTAAAATTGCGGCATTTACAAAAAAAGCCAAGTTCAATGCAATGGTAGAATCTATAAAATTATATTTCAAAGCTTGCTTGATTCCTTCGGTTGTTCTTTCAAATTTTCGCGTTTGAACCAAGGACGAATGCAAGTATAAATTGTGTGGCATTACGGTTGCGCCAATAATACCAATTGCAATATATAAAGCTGCCGAATTGGGCATTGAAGGAATTAATCCATAAATAACTTTTCCAACTTCGGGTTGTGCCAAAAACATTTCAAATAGAAATGAAAATCCAATTATTACAACCAAAACAATAATAAAAGCTTCCATTTTCCGAATGCCTTTATTGATTAGAAATAACAATAAAAAAGTGTCTAAAACGGTGATTAAAACCCCTTGAATTAACGGAATGTCAAATAAT